>VGPB01000001.1 GCA_016875695.1 Chloroflexota bacterium
AGCGACACCGCTGCCCCGTCCGCCCACCTCGATGGAGTGCCGTACGTCGAGCTGCACGCGCACAGCAACTACTCGCTGCTGGAAGGCGCCTCGCACCCGAGCGAGCTCATCGCCCAGGCGCTCGCGCGACCGAGAAAAGGCGTCTGCGCAGGTAACCGAAATTCCCGAAAGATTAGCCTCCCTACTGACGAGTCGCTGGACTCCAGCATTTGCCGCGCTGCCCCGAAAATCGCGGAGCTGAGACTGCAACTTCGACCGCAGACCGTTAGGGTGGCAGGACTCTGCACCAGCGGATGTCCTGACCTTGCGGGGGCAGCAAAGACGGTGACTTCTGCCTAAGCGTGGTAGGACGTTGGGCCCTCGAAAGTCACATCGCCTTGGTCGATCGTTCACTCACAGGTCGTGGGGCCCAGGGGTTATAGGACCGATCTAACGGAACCGTTCCGACGGAACTCGTGAGGAGCGCTAACGTGACAGATATTCAGCTTCAATGGGGATTTACTGTTGCCGCGCTCTTCGTGCTTCTCGGCATAACTGCCTTGAACAACGACGCGATCACAATCAGTGCGTCGCTTGCGCTACTGGCTGCGGGGTTTCTAGCGTTCCCACGGCAGCGCAGCCGTGGTGCGCTCGCCGCGACTGCTGCGCTTTGTGTGGCGGCTATCATCGCGTCGATAGCGCGGTGATGACACGAGCCTCCGATCCGACGCGTGACTATGCCTCATCCGCGGGCGTCGAGTGGGCTGATGAGAAGGAAGAGTGCCGTGAAGATCTTCGTGGCCTACGACAGAACCGATGGCGCCGCGGCAGCACTCGACGCGGCTGTCGGCATTGCCGAGCAATGCGCAGGTAGCCAGGTGCGGATCGTCCATGCCCTCAACCCGCTGATCGACGCAGCGGAGATCTTCGCCTCGTCAAATCACGAGGCGATCACCATACGTCGAGATGAAGAGCTCACAGCGCTGCACGAAGTCGCTTCGAAGATTTCGAGTACCGAGGTCGAGCCAGCTGTCGAAGTGCTGCGCCGCGGAGAGAGCCCGGGCGCGGGTATCGCACGACTCGGCAACGAGTGGCAAGCCGACTTAATCGCAGTCGCAAGTCGGCGGACAGGTCGTCTCTCCGGCGCACTTCTGGGTAGTGTGGCTGCCGAAATCTTTCGCAACAGCGAAACTCCGCTTTTGCTCGTCCATCCCGCATGACCTCGACCAGCAGACCTTGACCGCGACAGCAACCTGGCCCCGAAAGTGCTCAGGCCGCCAAGCATAGGAGCAGCTGTGACCTGGACACTTGATAGGTCCCGCTCTTCCGTTGAATTCGCTGTCACCCACATGCACGTGAGCATAGTGCGTGGACATTTTGCGCAGTTCGAGGCCGATGTCACCCTCGAACCGAGTGATCCGTCACGCTCCTCAGTGAAGGCGACAATCGATGTCGCGAGCATCACGACCGGCGACGCGGGCCGGGATCGCCAGCTCCGTTCGGCCGCTGTGTTAGACGCGGAGCACTTCCCATCGATCGAATTCCAAAGCAGCGATGTATTGCCGCTCGCCGCCCAGACATTCTGGGTCCGCGGTGGGCTCACGATTCACGGCACGACGCGAGAGGTCGTGTTGGAAGGAAGAATCGAGGAACAGCCCGAAGCTGAGTCTGGCACGCCCCGCACAGCCACGTTCGTGGTGTCCACAGAAGTCGATCGACGCGACTTCTTCCAGATCCCGATGAGCGCCGGCGAACCGTTCATTGGTCGGAGCGTTAACATCCGCGTGCTGGCGCACCTGATTGATGACCCCCAGAGGCACGCAGAAGGCCAGCCGCACAAGGCAGCAGGAGATAGTTGACGCGCGCTGTAATAGGCCGCCCGTTCTGACACCTTCATGACCCCCGCCAGCGCCCTTCCACACCCGATGGGGCAGTAGGCGGCCTTGCTTCGGCGTGCACTGACGGTCCGTGTGACTCTTGTTCTCTTTCCATATCATTCAGGCCATGGATCCGAAGATGCTGGCGGCGTTGGTAGATCGGGCACCGGATGGCGTGCTCCTCGTCGATCCGGGTGGCCGAATTACCTTCGCGAATCCCCACACGCAGGTGCTGTTCGGCTACTCCCCCGATGAGCTGCTGGGCAAGACGATCGAATTTCTTGTGCCTGAACGATTCCGTGGCCGTCACATCGGACACCAGGCTGCCTTTCACGCCCGCCCATCCACGCGCCCGATGGGGTCCGGACTAGAACTCACCGCGCTGAGGAGCGACGGCACAGAGTTGCCCGTCGAGATCAGCCTCAGTCCAATTCCCACCGAGGAAGGCCAATACGTCGCGGCGATCGTACGAGACGTCTCAGAACGGAAGGCGTTGGAAGACGACTTGCGCCGTTCCGAGGAGCGCTACCGGCTGCTCGCGGAACAAGCGCGAGACATCATTTATCGCATCCGCCTCCTTCCTGCGCCGCCACGTGTCGAATACATGGGGCCTGCCGCGACTGCCCTCACAGGGTTCTCGCCCGAGGACCACTACGCCGATCCGGATCTCATCCTGCGGATCACCGATCCCGCACAACGGGCGCTCTTCGAGCGCCTGATGTCTGACCCCGATTCGGTTCCGAACCCCTTCATGACACAGATCCACCGCCGAGACGGAATAGTGGTCTGGCTGGAGCACCAGTTCAGCATCATCCGTTCCAACGGCCGCCCTGTCGCCATCGAAGCTATCGCTCGTGACACCACAGCCCGAGTGCTATTGGAAGAGGAACGACAGCGACTGCATGCCGAGAACGAACTCGTTGAGGACCGCGAGCGCATCGCGCGCGACCTCCACGACGGTGTCATGCAGGCGCTGTACGGCGTCGGCCTGAGTCTGGTGCAACAGCGGGGGCAGGCACTGCCCCCTGAAGTGCAAGCAGGCCTCGATGAAGCGGTGTCGGCGCTGAACGGGGTGATTGCCGACATCCGTGCATACGTCATGGACCTGCCACGGGATAACGGCGAGGGCACGCTAGCGAGCGAGCTCACTCGGCTAGCACATGACCTCTCAGCAAATGGCCCAACGAGCGTAACGGTGGATGTAGGCGACACGAATCCCATGCTCTCCGAAGCCCAGTTGCACTCGCTCCTACAGATCACGCGTGAGGCGCTCTCCAACGTTGTGAGACACGCTGCCGCCACGACCGCTCGTGTAACGCTGAAGGACGACCCGCGAGGACTGATTCTCGAAATTCGCGATGATGGCCATGGATTCGACCCCGCGGCGAACGTGAGTGAAGACCATCTGGGGTTGCGTAACATGCGCGCCCGCGCGGAGCAGTTGGGTGCGGACTTTGAAGTGGAGAGCTCGCAAGGAGCGGGAACTGTGGTGCGCCTCAGACTTCGCCCTGTCTAAGCGGAGCCTCTATTGCTGCTTACGCATCCTTCGCTCGGTGGCCATGGCGGCTGCCTGGGAGCGGCGCTCCACATTCAACTTTGCGTAGACCTGCGAGACATAGTTCTTCACGGTTTTCTCACTCAGGTGCAGGCGCTCGCCGATCTGTCGGTTGGTCAAACCGTCAGCGATCATTTCGAGAATGCGGTCTTCTTGAGGTGTGAGCAGTGAGAAGTTGTCGTCCGCCGGGTGTGCGCCCGCGCCCTTCCGTAGCCGTCCGAGCAATGTAGCGGCGAGTTTCGGGTCGAGCAGTGAGCCGCCCGCTCCCACCGCCCGGATCGCTTCCTTCAGGCGTGCCGGGTTCAGGTCCTTGAGCAGATAGCCCGCGGCACCAGCCATGACCGCTGAGAACAGAGCGTGATCATCCGCATACGAGGTCAGAATAAGGACGTTGGCGCCGGGGACCTCCGCGCGAATATCACGGCATGCCTCGATCCCCGACCCGTCGGGCAGCCGCAGATCCATGACGACGACGTCCGGCTGGAGACGCTGCGCAAGCGCGACGCTCTCAGCCACGGTGCCAGCTTCACCCACGATCTCGATCCCAGGTTCCGCGAGCACCGCGCGCAAGCCACGACGCACGATTTCGTGGTCATCGACCAACATCACCCGCAGCGGTTGGTCTGGCATGAGCCCCTCCGGCGTGCACCAACCAGACAATAATCGATGGCAGCGGCAGGCAGGCCACACTCCGCCTGCCGCACTAACTGACCTTCGCTCATTTCGCAGCGGTCACGAGCGTCAAGAACGCCTAAGCCGTGGTACGGAGAGCATCGCGCGCGGCAATGGCACTGCCACCGGACGAACGTCCCTCGAGGTACTGGACCAATGTCGTGGCGAAATTCGGGCATAAGCCCCCCGAGCGCGACTGGTGACCAACGTCCCGCCGAAATACCGCCCTCGGACACTCATTTGCTCTCGAGAAAGCGACGACGCTGCGCAGTGCAGTTACAGGAGGATTCAGGCATGTACCAAAAGATTCTGTTGACCGTCGACGGCTCGACGCTGTCCGAGGCGGCAATCTCACAGGCAGCCTCCCTGGCCGCGGGCGCCGACACTGAGGTGGTCGTGCTCGAGGTGGTCGACACGCTCGATACGCTGCGGCGCCAGGCGCTTGGAGAGTACGAGCTCACTGATGGTGACCGGGCCCGGATCGAGGCGTTGGCAGAGGAGACCAATTTCACACGACGCGACCGCGCACGCAGCGAAGTCGAATCAGCCGAAAGCGAGCTCCGCACGGCAGGCGTGCAAAACGTGCGGACTGTCATCGCTGAAGGCCTTGCCGGCAACGAGATCGTCGATCTTGCCACGAAAGAGGGCGTGGACGCGGTCGTGATGGCGACTCGCGGTCATGGTGGGCTCGGCCGCGAGGTCGTCGGCTCGGTAGCCGAGTTTGTCCTCCGCCACGCTGGCCGAGCTGCCGTCGTCCTCGTGGGGCCGCGGTCGTCGCGCGAGTAACTCGGATGCTCGAGCGATTCCTCGTTCCGCTCGATGCCACCGTGAACGCGGCCGGAATTGTCCCGCACGTCACTGAGCTGGCGAGGCGGATGGGCCAACCAGTGGTCGTACTTTCCGTCATCCCCAACGCGTTCGAGGGAGATGCGAGCCCCCTGAGAGATGATTTTGCAAGCCAGAAGCGTCGATTTTTTGAGTTTCGTAAGGGCCTCGCGCGCAGGTACCTGAACAAGATATGTGCACAATTCCGAAACGACGGTGTGTGGGCGACCTCTACGGTCGTGACAGGCGATGAGGCAGCCGGGATTCTCTCGACCGCGGAGGCGAAGGGCGTCGGCCTGATCGCGATGTCCACGCACGGCCGAACCGGCGCCCAGCGCTGGTTCATGGGTAGCGTGGCCGACAAAGTGATCCGTACCGCCTTGACGCCGGTTCTGCTCGTGCGTCCAACTGCGGAATCAGACGAACCCGCGCCACTATTCACCGCGCTCCTCGTCCCACTCGACGGATCGGCGATGGCGGAAGCAGCGCTCACGTATGCAACGTTCTTGGCCAAGAACCTTGGGGTACCGGTCACGCTGATCCGTTCATTGGATTTGAGCTGGGCGATCGCTAGCGATGGGCTCGGCTGGTTTGAGAGCGTCTCAGTCGATCTTGTCAGGGCCGCCGAGTCAGATGCGCACTCGTACCTCGAACACACGGCGGATCGGTTGCGGGGCGAAGGTATCGAGGTCGGCACATCGCTCTCACAGGGAGCCTCGCCGGCCGCCGAGATCATCAAGCTCGCGGATGTGACGCCCGGCGCCCTGGTCGTCATGACAACGCACGGTCGATCGGGTGTCAGCCGAGCCCTCCTCGGCAGCGTGACTGACAAGGTGGTCCGCAGCTCCGCTGCACCCGTCCTCGTCATCCCGCCAGGCGCCGAGGGGCCGATGTGAGCGACAGGGCGGTGCTCAGTACCCCGCGGATGGTGCATTACGGAATGGCCGGAAGGACAAGGCTATGACCCAAGACCATTCCGCCGACGCGTCTGCTCCCAATCACTCGGTCCGTGCGGAAGAGCAGCAACGCGCTATTTCCGAGGAGATGCGCCAGAGCGCGGAACTCGAACGGCAGTCCGCTGAGACTGAACGCGAGATCGCGGAGGAGGAACGCTTCTCCGCAGAACGCGGGCGCATGAACGCAGAAGACCTACGACAGGCTGCTGAGCGCGCCAGAGCGGCGGCCGAGGCCGCACGAATCGCCGCAGAGAACGCACGGCGAAGCTTCGACGAGATGTTCCGCCTGGCCGGGGAGGTGATCGAGCTCTTCCAGGCATCGCATCACTCGAAGGGCTCAGCGAAACGCCCCGAGTGAGCACCATAGTGAACCCCAGCGGCGCTGCAGCCGTGGCCGAGCGCCCGGCCCGTTAACCCACGCTTCTCGGCCAGCGATGCAATAACCCGGAGTCATCGGAGGGCGCCCAAGCACGCGAGAGCACATCGACATTCCCCGGGGAACCACGTGCGTCACAGCAACTCTCGGGCTAACGAAGTTGCTCGCTCGTGGCTACCGATCGCTCGGCACCACCGCAGGCGGTACAACAACGACTCCTGCCTCTCCCACGTGCTGCAGCACGTGGTCCGCGACCGAGCCGATCATCTGTGCGGCGCTGCCACGCCCGCGACCTTGCGACGAGAGCACGATGATGTCGCATCGTTGCCGCTCGGCTGCATCGACAATCGCCGTGCCGGGAGTCCCGGCGGTGACAGTGGCGACGATGTTGTGTAGTCCGGCCTCCCGCAGCGTGGTCACCACGGCGGCGGTGTCCTGCCGCGCCTCATTAAGTTCGGCCGATACAAGTCGAGTCAACGCGGCATCGTCCAGCAACTCCTCGCTCAGGTGGTAGCCCGCTGGGGTCTTGGCGGAGCGCAGCTGGGCTGCATCGTCGGTCAGCCGCAACAGCACGATGCCCGCCCCGGTGATAGACGCTAAACGCTGCGTGAATTCGATCGCCCCGGCGTTTGCCGCTGAGCCGTCCAGGGGCAGAAGGATACGTTCGAAGATCTTCGTCCCCGCGATCATCGGGCGGCAGAACAAGACCGGGACACGATGCGTATTCCTCGCCACGTAATCCGCGACCGACCCAAGGAAGTGACTCGTCGAGCCCGTCCCCTTAGTCGACATCACGATCAGATCCACGCCCATCTCATCAGCAATCTCGACGATCAACGGGCCGGGACTGCCAGCCCGCATGAGCGGCGTGACGAGGTGAGGTGCGAGTGCCCGCTTCACGCGATCCAACGAATCGGTCGCGTCCTTCACTTCCATGCTCGCCGGGCCAGCGTGTGGATTGGTGATGCACAGCGCGATCACCTCGGCACCGGCAGCCTGCGCCAGGGCGTGAGTGGTGGGCACGGCGACATCCGCCATCGCTGATCCGTCGTGGGTGAGCAGTACCTTCATTGGTGCGCCTTTCTGCATCATTCGCGCTAGGAACGCGCTGCGCTTACTCAGGTGCGAGGGGTCCGAACCTCACGCTCAACCTCAATTCGCGAGCACAGTCATTCTCCGACGCCCTTGGGAGCACGACAGGGGCTTTCGTCCTTACGACGTCTGACTTACGCCACATGGCAAGGAACGGCGACCTCCATACATTCGAGACAGGAGCGCACTCCGGAGAGGCGAGGAGACAAGCAGATGGCAACCCGTGCACTCCTCGTGTGTGGTGCGCTCTCTAGCGTTGTGTACTTCGTGAGTATCGATGTCCTCGCGCCGCTGCTCTTCCCCGATTACCACGAGTACGAAGGCCAGATGGTGAGCGAGCTCTTCGCCAGTGGCGCGCCCACGCGCCCGATGCTGGTCTGGGCGGGGGTTCTGTATAACGCGCTCGTGCTCGCGTTTGCGCTGGGCACATGGGAGGTCGGCCGCAATTCGCGAGTAACTCGCCTCACCGCTGTAGCGATTGGCGTGTACGGTCTCGCGAGCACGGTCGGCGGCTTTCTAGCGCCCATGGATCTGCGCTCTGCGGGCCTGTCCGCTGCGACGTGGGTGCACATCGGCGCCACGGCGGTACAAGGCATCGCCCAGTTGGCCGTGCTCGCGACCGGCGCGTTCGTGCACGGTCTGCGATTCCGTGTCTACTCGTTCGCGACGCTTGGCCTCGCGCTTGCCTCCGGACTGTGAGCAGGCTACCAGTCGTCTCACCTGCCCGCCCCGTGGCTGGGCGTCACGGAGCGCATCAGCATCTACGTCTACATGCTGTGGATTTTGATCCTGGCGCTCTCGCTACTTCCTCGCGCGAAGTCGACCCGCTGACCAGCGTTGCTGTAAAGGCGGAGCAGGACGTTGGTCACAAGGAACACATGCGCGATGTCACTGCGAGCCGTCCGCCACGCGCGATAGTTTGTCGTTATCCCGCGTTCCACCTCAGAGGATCACACCATGTCTTACGTCCGAATCTCGTTCGTGCGCCCACTCCATGGGAGGGAGGACGCGGTCCGATCCTCGATTGATAAGTTAGTCGAGTACTACGGTGGTCAACCCGGGCATCTCTCCGGGTACCGCCTCGAACACGTCGATGGCTCGCTTCGATTTGGACGCATCGGGATCTGGCGCAGCGAAGAGGACGCCAATAAAGCTGCCCAGTCCGAACACGACCTCGCGCTTCGCTCTGAACTGAATGGGCTGGTCGAGCAGGGGTCGCACGAGGAGTTCTCCTTCGAGGGGACCTCTTCAGCAGCGCTCTGAACGCGTTCATCGAAGCCGCTCATAGTCGAGTCACTCAGGACGCGTGGTCTGTCGGCTCATTCCGGACGCCTTTGACCGGGCCGGGCATGTGCGCTTCGCGGGCCGTCCACACCGCTAACGCGATGAACAACGCCGCGAATGCGGATAGGACGAGCGCTTCACTCGCCGAGCCCAGCGGGTCCTGCCTTAGGAGCATCGTCCAGCCCATGGCTGCAACGGCGAAGCCAACGAGCGCGAACCAGGCCACCACTGCTCGCATCGCTCTCTCGGCCAATGGAGCTGCTGTCAGCAGTCCACCTGCTGCGCAGACTGCCACCGGGACGACGATCCCAAGATCGAGGAAGGCGATCAACCAGAAGGCAGTAGGCGAGTCTAGGTACATTGCTGTCGGTGCACCTGACCACACAGAGACAAGCACGGGCACATAGCGCAGTACCAGAAACGCAGCGACCAGCAGCATCAGCAGAGCGAACCCTGGCCGCCTTCTTGGTTCCGTAATGGTCGCCGTGCCGGACCACGCCATACACGCAAGCATCCACCCGAGGATGAAAAGCGCTATGTGCAGAATGAAGAAGCGCTCGTTGTTGCCATCCAGGCCGACGTAATCTGCGCCCAGGATGTACTGCGGCATCATGTACGCCGTGAGGAGCGCAGGCCCGATGATCAGCAGGCCGGCGATGCGACTGCCTCGCAACGCCAGCCACGCCCCGAATAACAGCAGAGGGGCAGCGGCAACGAGATTCACCGCGTCGAGGGCTATCGCCTGATTCTCGTACGAAGGCGTGTATCGATATCGAATAATCCCGAGCGCGAGCGGCCCCAATAGCGAGTTCGTGCCGAGCCCGAGAGCGAGCGCAACGGCCCCTCCGGCCAGCCGGTTCATCTCTCGCTGCGCTCCGCGCGCACCTTCAAGTTCAACAGCATTTGGCGGGTCATCACCAGCGCCGCCGCATCGAGCACAAGCATCGCCAGCCTCCAGAACGTGCCTGAGGGTGTCAGCGCCCTATTCCTCGAGATCAGCCGGGTGCGATGGTCGCTGATCGGATCGAGCATGAAGGTCCACGACCAACCGCCGCCCACAGGGAACCTATCGCCGAGCACCAGACTGCGCATGGGATCGACGGCCTTCACCGGCCAGTCACCGTGGCCCATGGGGATGATGTCGCCAGCTTTCAGCAGCTGGAACTGCGGGAGGATCTCCTGCGCGCTTGGAGCGTCGAGGAAGCCGAACAGACGGTCGAGCGCATCGAAGCTGTACAGGCCGCCACGGCCGCGCCCGATCTGTACGAGCCACGGCCAAATCGCCGCAGCCCCGGCATCGATTGTGACTGCCTTGGTGGTGACATAGTTCGGAGTTCCGATGATGTCGTCACCTGGCAACGCTCGAGACACCTCCTCATCAGTCGCTCCCCAGCGTAGACCCCATGGGCGCAAGACTGCGAGATAGGCGCCCACTCCGAGTAGCGGTGCGACGACACCAACGCGCCTCATTTAAGCCTTCGTTCTCAAGGGAGACATGGGCTACTGCGACTCGCTCATTTCACGATGAAGGCGGTCACCATGCCGTACATTCCCTGCTCGTTCTCGGCGTGAGAAAGGATGTGGCAATGGAACGCCCACACGCCTAGCTCGCTCGCGCTCACAAGCACGTCGATACGCTGCCCAGGCGCCACCATCACTGTGTCCTGCTGATAGCGTTGGGGCACCGAGTTGCCATCGACCGCGATCACGGTCTGCACGAGCCCGTGTAGGTGCATGGGATGGATCTGCAGGCCCTCATTCATATAGCGCACGCGTACCAGCTCGTTCTGCTTCGCGACGATGGCGTGTGTCGCAGGGAATCCCTTGCCGTTAATCGTGTATCCCAGGGGCCCGTCGTTGAGGACCATCACTTCGTCGTGCGCGACGGCCGGTTCGTCCTTGCCATCCACGATGAATGCACCAAGGAGCCCGGCTGGCACCTGGACAGCCGCGTTCATATGTGAGTGGTACATGTGGGAGCCGGCGTTACGGACAGTGAACTCGTAGTTGAATGACTGACCCGGCAGCACCAACGGCTGCGTGATTCCGGGGACCCCATCCATATCGTTTGGCACTACCAGTCCGTGGAAGTGCATCGCCGTCGACTCGGTGAGCTGGTTGTGGAGAACGATTCGCACGCGATCGCCGAGCGCGACGTGGATGGTGGGACCGGGCACGGTCCCGTTGTACGCCATCGCCTGACGCGTCTCGCCCGGTGACACTTCCCACGCAATCTCCGAAGCGGTGATATCGAAGACCTTCACGCCGTTTTCGACGCGAGGAGCCAGCAGCTGAGCGCCTTCGCCTTTCGTAGCTGCCGGGAACGCCTTGATGCCCGCGAGGTAGGAGGCGTCCATTTTCGCGCTCTGCGCCGGCGTCATGCTCAACTGCGAAGCGCCCGCAACCGCGGCGTGTGCAGTGTGATCCGTCGACGTCCCCGCCTCAACTGCGAGTGCAGCCTGCATGCCGGCTTCTCGATGGCCGGGTAGTGAGCAGAAGAGAGTGATCGATGAGGCCACGGCGCCAACGTTTAGGACCGCCGTCTCCCCCGACGCCAGTCTTGGTGTCTTATGGCCATCGGACATGGTGAGGTCATGCTCGGTCCCGCCGCCATTGTGCACGCGAAGCGTGACGTCCGTGCCCGCTGGTACGCTAAGCGAACCCGGCTTGATGAACAGATCGCCGAGTTCTACGTCGAGCGTGCGAGTGGTTAGGGCATCAGGTGCCGCGGCAACTGAAGCTCCCTGTCCAAGTGCAGCCGTCGATACGAGCAGTGCCGAGAAGCCGAGAATCGCGCCGGCGACCGCCATCGCGGCATACCCATTTCGCATCTGCTTCCCCTTCTCAGCAGCGGCCTTGGTACCGCGGCACTTCGAATACCGACGTTCAGAATCGGCTGCCGGGCCAGGCAACGCCCGCGTAACCGCTAGTCCTTCGGAGTTGGCCTCACGATGAGAAGGGGCGTGCCCGTGAGATGGCGAAGCACGTAGTCGGCGACCGAGCCTAGGACTGCGCGTTTGAAGCCTCCGCGCCCGTGCGAGCCCATAACCACCACGGACGCATGGACGCGCTGCGCCTCCTCGACGATCGTGTCGCCGGGCACGCCACTGCAGACTCGGGTTTCCACGTTGCTCACACCAAGGCCGGACAGGGTGGCCCGTGCCGCTTCCAGGTTCGTGCTCGCGCCCTCGCGCTGGCCGTCGAGGATCAAGTCCACAACGTCCGGATTGCTCGCGTAGAACGCTGGGCTCGTACTGCCCATACGGGTAATGACTAGGCCTGCATCATCAATCACTTCAATGACCGTCACAGTCCCGGTGGGATCGGCCAAACGCGGCACCTCTGCGAGGACGGCTGTACTTGCCTCCGACCCATCGACAGCGATCAAAACGTTGCGATACATAGCAGCTCCTCTGGTGGTTGACCGTCACACGGTCTCTGATCCCGCGGCTAGTCCGAAGGTAGGAAGGCAAGTCGTCCAAAAGGACTTTTGTCACCCAGAACAGACCGTGCGAGCACTCTCACCGCGGTGTTGCTCAGCTATCGCCGCCTGATGGCGCGCGATCGCCGCGCTGCATCCGACCGAACCAGGTCATCACGCCAGCGGCAGCGATCGCACAACCGACGAACCAGGCAAGAGGCGGCAACAGCATGAGCATCACGCCGGCGGTCACCAATCCGACGAGCGTTGGGATCGGCCATTCGCGTGCGCCGGGACGGACAGTGATGGGGCGGGGCCAGGCAGGCAGTATCCGACGCAGGCGGAGCAGGGCGAGGTTCACCGCGAGAAATTCGACGAATACGGTGAAGTCCGTGAGCGCCGCCGCAATCTCAATGTCGCCTCCGAGTGCGGTAGCGCACGCGCCAGCTGCTACGGCCCCGGCCGCGAGCTGCGGCGCTCCGCTACGCCTCCCCACCTGGGAGAACAAGGGCGGCAGCCACTCGCGCGAAGCCAGGCTGAAAACGATCCGGGACGCAGCCGTGAGCAACAGCAACGTAGTGTTCAGCGTCGATGCCAGAGCGATCCAGACGACGACCGTCGAGGCTCCCGCACCGCCCTGACTGTGCAGCACCAATGCGAGCGGACGTTCCGAGCTGGCGAGTAGGCGCCAATCGACGGCGCTCACAGCGACTACGCCAACGACTGCGTAAAGAATGGCTGAAACGGCCAGGGAGAGCAGAAGCGCCCGTGGAATCACCCGCGCCGCTTCGCGGGTCTCCTCGGACAGCGTCACGACCTCGTCGAATCCGATGAATGCGAAGAAGACTAGCGACGACGCCGCGAGGACCCCGGCTAAGCTACCCTCGGTGAGTGGTCGGCTGCCCACTTCGGGCGCGCCCGCCACTATCACTATCAGGAGCCCTCCTACCTGGAGCATTGCGAGCGCTGTAGACACCCAGATCGACCGCTCGATGCCACTGACGACCAGAGCCAACAGGGCGAGCAGCATGGCGACGGCGGCGAGGGACACGTTGATATCGATGAACTCGCGAAGATACGTTGCGAACCCAAGCGCCACAGCCCCGGCGGCAATGGCATTCCCTGTCGCCATCAGCCAACCCGCGAGGAACCCCCACACATCACCGAAGGCCCGACGAGCGAATTCGGACTCCGCGCCAGCAGACGGAAACATACCCGCAAGCTCTGCGTAGCCGAGACCTGTGCAAGCGGCGACCAACGCTGCGAGCAAGAACGCAGCCCACAACAGGCTCCCGGCGTGGGCTGCTGCCTCACCAACGAGGACGTATATCCCGGCGCCAATCATGATCCCGACACCGGAGACCGTGGTCTGCCAGAGGCTCAGACTGCGCCTCAGGTTGCCAGGCGGGACTGCCGGAGACTGTGGCCCCTGCACCGCTACCGCCGGAGGCCACTAGGCCCGCTGCGAGAGCGCATGACTACCCCAATCACCACAGCCAGAAGGAGGGCACCGAGCCATGTGCCGGAGTCGGTGACGATAAAGCCCACGGCTACCGCGAGCAGCAAGGTCAGAAACGCAACGACACCGGAAGGGACTCCACCTTCTTCGGACCAGCCGAGGGCAGTGGTGACCCGCGGCATGATCCACCGATCTACGCCGTACGTTCCTGCAGTGCTACCCACGAGCACGATTGCGAGCTCGAGTACGAGCATCTGCGGATTCGCGGAGGTGGTGCCTGCGGCGAGAAACATGAAATTCAGGAATGCGGCGCTGAGGGCCGTCAACCGCGTGCAGAGCCCAATGATGAGAGCGAAACCAGCGAGCAGTTCGCCCCACGTCACGAGGTTCGCGAAGAGGGCAGCATGTGGCAGAACGACGTGCTGCGCGAACCACGTGAACCACGGTTGAACCTCGGGATGGGCTCCGGTCGCTTTGCCAAGCGCGCCGTTGATGAATCCGGCTACAGCGCCACCCACAGGCGGCTCGGTCCAACCGGCAGCGCCGATCTTCTCCTGCGCACCGCGAAGCCACTCCGCTCCCAAGATCAGCCGAACAAACAGCCATAGCGCTGGCGCGGCCACTACCGACGCAATGCCCGCGTATCCGACACCGCCGCTAACGTTCGTTACGCGCTCGATTGTTGCCATGTAAACCCCCGCTCGGTAGGAGGACACCTGCTCCTGCGCACTATCGCGTCTCACGTAGACCGCCGGCAGGGAAGGCCTTCCGGAATCGCACATGACGTTCGTCACTGCCGAGGTACTCGAGGAGGCCTCGGTCCCACCGGTCTCGTGACGTTCGTCGCTACCGACCCTTATCGGTCTGAACGACGCTCCTCTTGGAGAAGGAGGTGGACCGTGTGGGAGTACGTGGTTGGTGGAGTGATCGCGACCGGGGGCACCGCGTTCGCGCTATTCAACGCTTGGGTTTCCGAGCGCGATGACCGTGTTCGCAAAGCCGAGGAGCGAACCACCCGCTTGGAGGCAGATCACCACCACGAGCCTTCCGCCGCTGCGTAGGCGCGACGAGCGGCGCAGCCCGATCCACGTGTCGTTGGAAGGCCCCGCCCGAACTCTGGCTCTGGGATCATTTTGGGATCATGACGCGCCGTTAAGGACCAGACGGATTGCTACGACCCAGACAAGAACGCCTTACAGACAGCCGATTTGGAGACGGAGCGCTACCAGACGGAAGCTGTGATACGGCTTCTAGCACTCTGTCACGGTGGAGAGCGTCGGTTCGAATCCGATCGGGGTCGCCACAGCCTCCTCGGCGCACGCCGCCCTATCTCCGCGGCGCGTACTCGAAGAAGCCGCGGCCGCTCTTGCGGCCCAGCCAGCCCGCCGCGACGTAGCGACGCAGCAGCCCCGACGGCCGGTACTTGTCGCCCAGCTCCGCGTGCAGCACCTCGGCGATCGCGAGCACGGTGTCGAGGCCGATCAGGTCCGCGAGCGCCAGCGGGCCCATGGGGTGGTTGAGGCCGACGCGCACCGCGCCGTCGAGCTCGTCCGGCGTCGCGAGTCCTTCCTGCAGCACGAAGCAGGCCTCGTTCAGGAACGGGATCAGCAGCCGGTTCACCACGAAGCCCGGGCTGTCCTGCGCCGCGACCACGGTCTTGCCCATGCGCTGTGCGACCGCGCGCACCGTCGCGGCCGTCGCCTCGTCCGTCTGCGTACCCACCACCAGCTCGACGAGCGCCATCGCCGGCGCGGGGTTCATGAAGTGCATGCCTGCGACGCGCTGCGGCCGCCGGCACGCCGCCGCCAGCTGCGTGATCGACAGCGACGACGTGTTGCTCGCGAGCACCGCGTCGTCGCGCAGCACCGCCTCGACGTCCGCGAGCACGCGCAGCTTGAGCGCGAGCGCCTCAGGCACCGCCTCGACCACGAGGTCGGCGTCCGCCAGCGCCGAGACGTCGGCGACCGGCCGCACCGCCTCGACGGTACGCGTGCGGTCCGCCTCTGCCAGCTGGCCGCGCGCGACCTGGCGGTCCAGCGCCACTGCTATGGCGTCGCGCCCCGCCTCAGCGAGGCCGGGCGCCGCGTCGAGCAGCGCGACGGAGTAGCCCGCAGCCGCCGCCACCTGCGCGATGCCACGCCCCATCTGCCCCGCGCCTACCACCCCGATCGTGCGTACCTCGCCCACCGCGACCTCCTCCGCCGAACGCCGCGCGCAGCATACCTGCGCGGCGTGCACGGCGCGGCGGCGCCAAAAGAGGCTACTCGAAAGTCGCGATGGCAAACGTCACCGCGAACGAGCGGCACCAGATCACCGCGCTGCGGAACCCGAGGTGTCCACGCCAGCCGGCAGCTCGTAGTTCACGTTGCCCTGCGTCGCCTTGATCATGCTGAGATTGAGCGCACCGCTCACGCCGACGTCCCCGGCAGCGTCCGGCGTCAGGTACACGAACAGGTCCGGGCCGTTGCGCACCGCGTAATCCTCGAAGCGCAGCAGTGCGCGGCCGTCCGGGCCGCGTAGCAGGCGCACGCTGTCGGACCCGAAGTGGAACGCGTCCGTGCCCTTGAGCAGCCCCTGCCGCAACACGACGCCCGCGCCGCCCGCTGCGGCCGTCGCGCCGCCCGCGGCCGAGGGGGCGCTCGCCGCCACCACGAAGTCGAGCTGCTCGTCCAGCGTGCGCCCCTCGTCGATGAGCGGGCGCAGCAGCCAGACCGACAGCGCCCCCGTGGCCACCAGCGCGCCGCCCGCAGGCACGCCGCCCGCAGCCCACCACTGCGGGTGGCGGGCCTGCGCGAGCTGTGCGATGCGCGCGTCGGACGACCGCACGATGAACACCGCCGCCCCAGCGAGCGCGAGCAGCGCGGCAGGCGGCACCGCGAGCGGCGGCGCGAGCAGCAGCGCGCACGCCATGGCCGCGGCGGCGACGCCATAGCGCAGCACGGCAAGGTCGAGGCGCCGTGCCGCGAGCATCGCCACGGCCGCCGCAAGCAGCCCGAGCTCGACGAGTCGCTGCCGCGCGCGGGCATCGAGCTCGAGCAGGCGCACCGGACCTTCGTCCACGAAGTCCGTCAGCTCGCGCGAGGCGAGCGACCAGGCGCCGGCCGCCGCTAGCAGGCCGCACGCGCCCCACCACGCCACCCGCTCGACGGTGCGCGCGCGCCCGCGCATCGAGCTGTGTTGCCGCATGGCACCCTCCATTGCGACTCGCCCTGGAGACGTTACGTCCCGAAGCGGGTGCAGCGATGCCCGTGCGGCGCGCGATCGATCGGTTCACGCTCGCCCTCTCGTCGAGCCCTACCCAAGGCTGCGGCGTGAAGGGAGCAAGCCGAGCGTAACGACCTGAGCCGCCCGTCACGGCAACTGACCTTGTCATCGAACAAGTGTTCTGGTACCATGCCCGTTGCCCTTTGGCGGGGGTACACCATGGCTCCAGCGCTGCCCGTCGCCTGCCTGCTCGTCCCTTCGCTCGCGCTCTCGGTGGCGCTGGCCGAGCGGACGCAGCTCGCCACGCGGCCGGTCGTGCTCGTCGACGCAGAGCGCGTGCGTGTGCTCGATTGCACGCCCACCGCCGCGCGCGCCGGCGTGCGCGGCGGGCAGCCGCTGCGCGAAGCCGTCGCGCTCTGCCCCGCGCTCTTCGTGCTGGAGGAGCGCCCCGCGCGCACTGCTCAGGCCGCCGAGGCGCTGGTCGAAGCGCTCGGCGGCCTGAGCCCGCTCGTGGAGGCGGCAGCCCCCGGCGAGGCGTACGCCGACCTGCGCGGGCTCGACGGGCTGTACCCCGAGCGCGCGCAACTCGCCGAGGCGATCCTTGCGGCCGCGTGCGTGGCGGGCCCCGCCCCCTCGGCCGCGCTGAGCCCACGGCTGGGCTTGGCCGACACGCGCTTCGCGGCGCACGCCGCCGCGCGCTGCGCTATGCCGAGCGCGGCGCTCGCCGTGGAGCCCGGCACGGCCGCCGCGTTCCTCGCGCCGCTGCCAGCGGCGTGGCTGCCGCTGAACGCGGACGCGCTGGACCGGCTACGGCTGTTCGGCATCACGACCATCGGCGGCTTTGCCGCGCTGCCCGCGCACGCGGTGCAGGCGCAATTCGGCGCGCCGGGCTGGCGCGCCTGGCGCGCCGCGCACGGCGACGACCCCACGCCGCTGCGCCCGCGGCCGCCGGCCCTCGAGCGCGTCGTCGAGCGCGCGCAGAGCGAGCCGCCGCTCGTCAGCCGCGAGGCGGTGACACTGACGATGGAGCAGCTGCTGCTGCGCGCGCTGCGCCATCCGCGCGCGCACCGCCGCGTAGTGCGCGCCGTCAACCTGCGCGCGACGAGCGCGGACGACCGGCTGTGGGAGCGCACGCAGGTGCTGCGCGAACCGACCGGCGATCGCATGCGGCTGTGGCATGCGATCCGTCCGCAACTCGAACACGCCGAGTACCCCGGGCCGATCGCCGCGCTCACCATCGAGCTCGGCGGGCTCACCGCGGAGCGCGGACGCCAGTCGAGCCTGTTCGATGCCGCGCGCGTGCGCCGCCGCGAGCAGATGAACGACATGGTGCGGCACTTGAAGGTGCGCTACGGGCTGTCCCCGCTCGCGCGCATGGTGGAGGTGGAACCATGGTCTCGCATCCCGGAACGGCGCTGGGCGCTCATGGACTACGACCCCTAGGCCTGCCGCGCGCCATCGGCGTGACCGTCGACGACCTCGGCCTGCCGCGCACAGTCGCGCGCTCCGCGCGCGGTGCGACCGCTGCGCACGCACAGCCGCCGGTCGCCGTCGCGCAGATCGTCGAAGTGTGGCGTGTCGCCGAGGCGTGGTGGCGCGAGGCGCCACTCGCGCGCACCTACGTCAGCGTGCTGCTCACCGACGATCGCCTGCTCACGCTCTTCCACGACGATACACAGGCACCCGCCGACGGCTGGTTCGAACAGCGGTACTAGCACGATGCCACCCGCCGGCGCCACGCCGCCGCGCTGGTCCTGGCAGCGCTTCGAGACAAAGCGCAACGACCAGGAGGCCGCGCTCGCGCCGGACACGCCGCGCTCGCGCGCCGGTCGCGCGCCACGGCCGGCGAGCGACACCGCTGCCCCGTCCGCCCACCTCGATGGAGTGCCGTACGTCGAGCTGCACGCGCACAGCAACTACTCGCTGCTGGAAGGCGCCTCGCACCCGAGCGAGCTCATCGCCCAGGCGCTCGCGCAGGGCCATCGCGCGCTCGCGCTCACCGATCACGACGGCATGTTCGGCGCGATGGAGTTCGCGCGCGCGGCCGTCGAGGCCGGCCTGCAGCCGATCACCGGCCTCGAGGTCACGATCGCGGAAGATGACGGCACGCGCTCGCACCTCACGCTGCTCGCGGAGACGCGCGCGGGCTACGCGCAGCTCTGCCGGCTCGCCAGCCTCGCGTTTGGCCTCGGCGAGGACGACCCCGCGCGCAAGGAGCTGCGCCGACTCGATCCCTGCGTGCCGCTCGCTGCGCTGCCGCGTCACGCCACGGGCGTCATCGCACTCACCGGCTGCCGCCAGGGCCGCCTCGCGCAGCTGCTCGACGCCGGGCGCGGCGCCGAGGCCGAGCGCACGCTCCGCCGGTACGTCCAGTGGTACGGGCCTGACCAGGTGTTCGTCGAGCTCGTCGACAACTATGTCTTCGGCGACCGCCCGCGCAACATGGCGCTCGTGCGCCTCGCAGAGCACGCCGGCGTGCCGGTGGTCGGCACCGGCGACGTGCACTACCACGAGCCTGGCCGCCACCGACTGCAGGACGTGCTGGTCGCGATCCGCCACCGCAAGACCCTGGACGACGCGCACCGCGAGCGCCGCGCGAACGGCGAATGCTACCTGCGCAGCCCGCACGAGCAGGCACGCCGCTTCGCGCAGTACCACCCGGACGCCGCCGCGAACGCCGTGCGCATCGCGCGCCGCTGCACGTTCGACCTGACGGCGGACCTCGGCTACCAGCTGCCGTCGCCGCCCGTGCCGGACGGCAGCACGCCACTTGCCCAGCTCGAACGCATCTGCCAGGAGCGCATTGGCCGCAAGTACGTGCAGTCACGCGAGCGCGCGCAGGCCGAGCAGCGCCTCGCCGAGGAGCTGCGCCTCGTCGCGCTGCACGACCTCGCCGGCTTCTTCCTCGTCTACTTCGAGGTCATGCAGCTCGCCGAGGAGGTGGCGCGCGAGGTGCGCGGCCCCAGCCGGGCGCGCTCCGTCACCGAGCTCCCACCTGGGCGCGGACGCGGCTCCTCGGTCTCCTCCATCATCTGCTACCTGATCGGCCTCTCGCACATCGACCCCGTGCGCAACAACCTGTTCATCCGCCGCTTTCTGAACGAGGAGCTGTACTCGCTCCCCGACATCGACCTCGACTTCCCGCGCGACATCCGCGAGCGGCTCATCGAGCGCGTCTACGAGCGCTGGGGTAAGGACCACGCCGCGCTCGTGGCGATCTTCCCCACGTATCGCGCGCGCAGCGCGATCCGCGACGTCGGTAAGGCGCTCGGCCTGCCCGCCGCGGAGCTCGACCGCCTCGCCAGGCGCGCCGGCCCGTACGTCGAGGCGAGCGCAGTCGCCGAGGAGCTCGCGCGCGCGCCGGACGCCGCCACCCACGCCGAGGCACGCGGCTGGCAGCAGCTTGCCACCATCTCTTCGGCGCTCGCCGGCTTCCCGCGCCACATGTCGCAGCACGTCGGCGGGATGGTGATCTCCTCGAAGCCGCTCATCGACTGCGTGCCCTGCCAGCCGGCGGCGTGGCCCAATCGCTACCTGTGCCACTGGGACAAGGACAGCATCGACGACGCGCGCATGGTGAAGATCGACTTCCTCGCGCTCGGCATGCTCTCCGCCGTCGAGGAATGCGTCGACCTCATCGAGCAGCATCGCGGCCGCGTCGTCGACCTCTCGCGCATCCCGTTCGACGACCAGGCGGTGTACGACGCGATCTGCAAGGGGGACACCGTCGGCGTGTTCCAGATCGAATCGCGCGCGCAGGTCGCGATGCTCCCGCGCACGCAACCGCGCACGCTCGACGACCTGACGGTGCAAGTCTCGATCGTACGGCCCGGGCCGATCGTCGGCGGCGCGGTCAACCCGTACGTGCGCCGCCGCGAGCGCCTGCGCCGCGACCCCCTGTACCGGCCGGAGATGCCGCACCACAGCGTTGCCGATGTGCTCGCGGAAACGCTGGGTGTGGTCATCTTCCAGGAGCAGGTGCTGCAGGTGTGCGAGCAGATGGGCGGCTTCACCCCCGGCGATGCCGACACGTTCCGCCGCGCGATGAGCCGCCGCCGCTCGCACGAGGCGATAGAGGCGTACCGCGAGCGCTTCATGCGCGGCGCCGCGGACCGCGACGTGCCCGTCACCGTAGCCGCGCGCATGTTCGAGACGCTGCTGGGCTTCGCCGAGTTCGGCTTCCCGAAGTCGCACGGCGCAGCGTTCGGGCTGCTCGCGTACCAGTCCACGTGGCTGCGTTGCTACTTCGCGCCAGAGTTCACCTGCGCACTCTTCAACGCGCAGCCGATGGGCTTCTACCCGCCACACGTGCTCACCGGGGACGCGCAGCGCCACGGCGTGGAGGTACGCCGCCCCGACGTGAACGCGAGCGCCGCCGACTGCACGGTCGAGGGCCACGCCGTGCGCGTCGGCCTGTGCTACGTGCAGCACGTTGGCGAGGCCGGCGGCCGCCGCATCGAGGAGGAGCGCCGCCGCGCCGGCCCCTACCGCTCGCTGTTCGACCTCACGCAGCGCACCGGCTTGCCGCGTCGAGCCATCGAGGCGCTGATCCAGGTCGGCGCGTTCGATGCGTTTGGCCTCAACCGTCGCGAGCTGCTCTGGCAGCTGGGACTGTTCTCAGGCGGCATGCAGCGCTCCGTGCTGCGCGTGCCGCAAGCCCGCCAGCTGCGCATGGACCTCGCGACCGCGCAGGACGAGGTCGCGCTCCCCGACTTCACGACGTACGAGCGCATGGCCGCCGACTACGCGCTGCTGCACTTGTCGCCGGACGCGCACCCGATGCAGTTCCTGCGCCCCGCGCTCGGCGAGGGTGTGCTGTCGAGCCGGCACCTGCAGGGGATCGCGGGCCGCCACACGGTGGAGGTCGCGGGCCTCGTCGTGTGCCGGCAGCGCCCGCTCACCGCGCGCGGCATCGTGTTCCTGCTGCTGGAGGATGAGCACGGCATGGTCAATGTGCTGGTCAGCCGCGAGCTCGGCGAGCAGGAGCGCGAGGTCGTGCACCTCGCGCCGTTCGTCGTCGCGCGCGGCGAGCTTGCGGTGCGCGCCGGCGAGCAGCGCACGCTCGTCGCCACCGCGCTGCGCGAGCTGCTCCCCGCCGACGCGCTCGCGATGCCCCGCGGCAAGAGCTGGGCGTAGCCGCGGGCTTATGACGCGTTGAGGCTACGCAACGCGTCGACGACGCGCGCGCGCCGGCCTTCGCCCGCTGTTCGATGTCCGCGGCGAGGCTCGAAACCGCGCTCGCGCTGAGGTTGGCGGCCGTGCCCTTGAGCGTGTGCGCGGCCGCGCGCTGGCCGTCAGCGCTCCCTTCGGCGATCGCCGTGTGCAGGTCCGCGAGCCACGCCCCGGCCATCGCCGCGAACACCGCCGCGAACACCGCCGCGACCGGCGGCTCGCCCTCCGCAGGCTCGAGCAGGCCAAGCTCGCGCAACAGTTCGACATCTAGGACGGCCACCACCCCTTCGAGTGCTGCGCTCGCGCTCGGCGCGGGGACTAACGCGACGACGCTGTGCGCGAGCGCCGCCGCGAGGTTTCCCAGGCGGATCGGCTTCGCGAGGTACCCGTCCATCCCGGCATCGAGGCGGCGCTCGCGGTCGCCGGCCATCGAGTTGGCGGTGACGGCGATCACCGGCACGCGGTGCTCGGGATGGCGGCGGCGCAGCTCGGCGGTGGCCGCGTAGCCGTCCAGCTCCGGCATCATGCAGTCCATGAGCACCGCCGCGAAGCGCTCCGGGGCGAACGCGGCCAGCGCCTGCGACCCGTCCGCGACCCCGACCGCGTCGTAGCCCAGCCGCTTCAGCATCTCCACGCAGACCCGCCGGTTGACCGCGTCGTCCTCCGTGACGAGCACCAGCGGACGCGCGCCCACCCCGCCCTCGTCATGCCCTGCATCGCCAGCCCCCGTTCGCCGCTGGTTTCCCGCGTCGATCGTTGGCACCCACGCGGGCGCGCTGCTGCCTGCGCTGCGTGCCGTCAGCGGATCGTCGGCGGGCCGCGGCGCGTGCCCTCCACTACACTCGAGGCATGCGCGACGACGATGGCTGGGCGGCCTCGACGGAGGGCGTCTCGCCCCCGACCTCACCGAAGAAGCGGGCTACGCCGGCTGGGAGCCCGCCCCGGCGCGACGGCTGGGCGCTCGCGCTGCGGCTCACTGCGGGCGTGCTACTCATCGCGATCGCAGGCGGGGCGCTGCTCGCGCTCGCCCGCTAGCACCGCCCCACGCGCACACACGACGAGGGGGCCCCGCGGGGCCCCCTCGTCGTGTGTGCGCGTGGTCGCTGGCTACTTGTCGAGCCAGATATTCTTGGCCTGCGCACCCCAATCATAATAATACGTGTCTGTGCCGAGCGCGCCCACCGAGCGGTAGCCGCGCAGCCAGGGCTGGTACGTGGCGAAGGCCATAGCGGTCGGCTTCTCCACGCGATACGCCTGATCCAGCACCTTGTCCCAGATCTTGCGATGGACCTCCTTGCGGCGATCCTTGTTCAGCTCGCTGCGCTGCTGGTCGGCCCAGGCGTCGATCTCGGCGTCTTTGATCCGCCAGCGGTTGCCCGGCGAGTCCGAGCGCACGTGGGCGTAGAAGAAGTTGTCTGCGTCGAACCCCACCGTGAGCCACCCGTCCGCCAAGTCGGCGAACTTGGCGCTCACCCATTGCGAGTTGAACTCGGTGTAGTCGACGCGCTTGGCGGCGAACTTGATGCCGGCCTGCCGCATTTGGTTGACTAGCACCTCGTTCGGACGGCTGTTGGAGGTGTCCGAGTAGTTGTTGAAGATCATCTCGAGCTCGAGGTTTTCCTGGCCGGCCGCAACCAGCAGCGCCTTTGCCTCCGTGCGATCGGTGCGCCACCACTTGCCCAGCAGCCCGGAATCGGCCGTCGGCGCCTTGTCGAACAGGAAGTTCCACGCGATCGTCGGCATCGTCACGGCGTAGCCCGCCATCACGACTTGCTCGATCTCCTTGCGATCCATCGCCAGGCTCACCGCGCGGCGGATGCGCACGTCCTGGTACTTCGGGTTGTCCAGGTTGAACGAGATCGCGAATGTGCTGTACGTCTGCGCACCAACGGTGGTCTGGATCTCCGGGTTGGTTTTGAGCATCTGCTCGAGGTCGGTGGCGTTCGTGCCCACGATGTAGCCGAAGTCAATCTGCCCGGCGCGGAACGCCGCCAACTGCGCGGCACCGTCGATCATCGTGCGGTACTCCATCCCGTCGAGGAGCACCTTGCCGTCGAAGTAGTCCGGGTTCTTGCTGAAGGCCACCTGGGTGGACTTCATATCCTTGAGGATCATCGGCCCGGTCCCGACGGCCTTCCGATCGATCTCGCCGGCGTCCACCAGTTCCTTCGGGTGGATGGTCAGGTAGCGCCCGGCGAGCGGAATCACAAAGTCCGGCTGCGGCTTGTTCAGCGTGATCTTCAGCGTGGAGTCGTTCGGCGCTTCGACCGACTTCATGTTGCTGAAGTACGCCTTGTGCACACCGTCCTTGGCGTAGCGCTCGTAGGCAGCCCTGACGTCGCTGGCCACGAAGGGGCGCCCGTTGAGCGGTGCGATGTTCTGCCACTTGATGCCCGGCTTGATCGTGAACGTCGCGGTCAGTCCGTCCGGCGTGACCTCCCAGCTCTGCGCGAGCTCCGGCACGATCTCGTACTTGAACGGCGAGGCGTCGACGCCCTTCTTGAAGCCAATCAGGCGGTTGTAGACGGTGTTCGGGATCGTGATCGTGCCGCCCGCCGCCGACTTCGTCGGGTCGATCGTCGAGGCTTCCCAGGTCGTCCCGACCACCAGCGTGCCGCCCGCCTTCGGCGTTTTCCCCGCAGGCTCCGGGAAGTTGTACGGAATCCGCTTGCCGCCAACGTCCACGCCGTCGAGCTGGGCTGCGACGGTGGTCGCGCCCGCACTGGGCCCGCCGCTCGCGCCGCTGTCGCCCTCGTCGTCAGAGCCGCAGCCGATCAGCGCCACGGCCGCGAGCCCGGCGCCGCCGAGGGCGCTCGTGCGCAGCAGTGCCCGCCGGCCGACGCGCCGTGACATCTCTTCAGGAACCATCCAGACCTCCACTACGTACGCGGGGTGACGGAGAATGTACGCACGCAGCCGGCTCCTGGATGTACCGCCCCGCGCCCGCCCGTGCGCGTGGCCCGTGCACGTCGAGCCAGATGCGCTCGCCCCGGCGCGCGGCGAGCCGCCTACGGCAGCCCGGCCCGCGGCGCCTCCACGCGGAGCTGCAGGATGCGGCCCGCCGCCTTGCCGGCGCAGCCCTCCGCGGAGAAGCCGGGCGCCGTGAGGATGTAGAGCGTCCGGCCGTCCTCGCCGCCGAGCATGCACGCGTACGTGCCCGCCCCGGTCTCGACGCTGTCGGTGACACGCCCGCCTTCGAGCACGCGCACGACGCACTGCCCGCGCGCGTCGGCGAACCACAGCCCGCCACCCGCGTCCAGCGTGCAGCCGTCGGGCCCGCTGCCCTCGACCGCCGCCCACACGCGCCGCTCGCCCAGCGAGCCGTCCGCCCGCAGCTCGAACGCGCTCACGCAGCCGCCCGCCGTCTCCGCCACCATGAGCGTCGCGCCGTCCGGCGTAATCACGGAGCCGTTCGGGAAGCGCAGCCCCGCGGCGGCAGCCTCCACGTGCCCATCGGGCGTGACGTGCGCGAGCGCGGCCACGGGCGAGCCATCCGAGCTCGCCGCGCCGAAATTGCCGACGTACGCGTGCCCGCTCGCGCTCACCACCATGTCGTTGCACGGCCCCGTTGCCACCGCCGACAGGTCGGCGTGCTCGACGAGCGCGCCACCCTCGAGCCGCAGTACGCGCCGGTCGAGCATCGACACGACGAGCAGCCGCCCGTCGGGCAGCCAGCCCAGGCCGGACGGCTGCTGCGGCACCTCGACGATCCGCTCGCGCACGCCGTCCGGCGTGACTGCGTACACCGCGTGCTGGAAGAAGTCGCTGTACCACAGCCGCCCCTCGTGCCAGCGCGGCCCTTCCCCAAAGTCGATACCGTCGACCAGCACATCGAGCGTCGCCACCGCGCGCCTCGCCCGCCTACGCGCGCGGCAGCGCGGCGCTCAGGAAGCCATCGAGCGCACTCGCGAAGTCCGCCGGGTTGTCGGAGTGCACGTTGTGCGTTGCGCGCGCGATCACCACCAGCCGCGCGTCGCGCATGGCCGCCACCGTACGCTCCGCGGCGTCGTGCGCGAGAATCTTGCTGTCGGCGCCGCGAAACAACAGCGTCGGCACCGCGATCGCGCGCACGTCGGCCCACATCGCCTCGTCCGCGCGGTCGCGGCGCGCCTGCTGCGTGGCCTTCTCCTCGGCGGGCTGCTCGCGAGGCCGGTAATCCTGCTTCCACGTCCAGCCCTCCGCCGTCTGCTTCAGACTGTGCGTGAGGCTGTACTGCAGGTGCTCCGGCGCTCGATGCGGCATGAACTTCCCGGCGCGCTCGAGGAAGTCCTCGACGCGGCTCAGCGTCTCGGTGGCTTCGCGGAACTGCTCCATCTCGATTTGCCCCGCGCGCATCGTCTCCGGCGCGATGTCGACGATACCGAGCGCGGCGAGGCCCGCGGGGTGCTCCGCCGCGAAGCGGATCGCGTTCATGCCGCCCATCGACATGCCGACGAGCGCGTACGACGCGTAGCCGAGGTGCGCGATGAACTGGCGCGTGTCCTCCAACATCAGCTCGTTGTTGTCCAGGTCGAGCTGGTCGCCGGGCGTCCACTCCGTGTCGCCGTGCCTGCGCTGGTCGAGCGCGACGAGGTGGTAGCGGTCGCGCAGCAGCAGCGCGGCCATGTCCCATGTGTGCGCCGTCAGCGAGCCGCCGTGCAGCAGCACGACGTGCGGCAGGTGTGCGTTCCCCCAGTCGAGGTAGTGGAAGCGGATGCCGTTGAGCTGCAGCCAGTGATCCTCCGGCCGCACGATCGCGGATGGGTTGAGCCCCGCAGCCTTCGCAGCCGCTGCCATCAGCTTGCTGTAGTCGGTCTGGCCGGTCGTCGCAGTCATCCGTCGAGCTCCTTCTGCGTACGTCGCTGCGTGTGTGCTAGCCGCGCGGCAGCCCTAACCCGCGCGTCGTGATGATGTTGCGCTGGATCTCCGACGATCCTCCCCCGATTGTCGAGGGAATCAAGCGAATGTAGCCTTCGATGTGTGCACCACGTAGCGGCGCCTCCACGTCGCCCGGCCACAGCTGCCCGAACAGCCCGAACGTCCGCACGCCCACGCGGTGCAGCTCCTGGCCGTGCTCCGAGGAGAACATTTTCGCCACCGACACCTCGTGGTTCGACACCATGCCCGCCGTCGGGACCGACGCGACGCGCAGCGAGAAGTTGTACGCCACCTCGATCGCGATCGCGCGGTCCGCCAGCCGCTCGCGCAGGTGTGGGTTGCGCCCGAGCACCGAGCACGCGTCTGAGCACGCCACCGCAGCGAGCTCGCCGAAGCTCCGCCGCTGCCCCACCGCGTCCGAAATGCCGGAGCGCTCAAAGTCGAGCAGCGTCATGCCGACGTACCAGCCGCGATTGACCTTGCCAACGATGTTCGCGGCCGAGATGCGCACGTCCTCGAAGAACGTCTCGTTCATCTCGTGCCCCCATGCGGCGTCGATGAGCGGGTGCACCATCAGCCCCGGCGTCTCGATGTCCTCCACGAGCACGAACGAGATGCCGCGGTGCTTCGGCGCATTCGGATCCGTGCGCACGAGCACGAACAACGCGTCCGCGAAGTGCGCCGACGACGTCCAGATCTTCTGCCCGTTGAATACGTACTCGTCGCCGCCGCGCACCGCGCGCATCTGCAGCGATGCGAGACCCGACCCCGCGCCCCGCTCGGAGTAGTCCTGCGCCCACGCCGTCGCGCCAGACAGGGTCTGCGGCAGGTAGCGCTGCTTCTGCTCCTCGCTGCCGTGCACGATGAGCGTCGGACCGAGCATCACCACGCCAGAGCCGCCGACCATCGGCGCGTGCGCGCGTGCCATCTCCTCGTTGAAGATGAACTGCTCCCAGGTCGACAGGCCCGCGCCGCCGTACTCGCGGGGCCAGTGCGGCGCGACCCAGCCGCGCTCCACCAGTGCGGCCGCCCAGTCCTCGGCGGCCGCGCGCAGCGTCGCGTCGGGGGCGCGGCGGTGGCGATACCAGCTCAGCATCCCGGCGCCCACGCTGCCATCGCGGTGCGCCTCCGACAGCCGCGCGCCGATGAAGCGCGCCACCTCGGCGTGGAACGCGGCCTGCGCCGGCGTGTCGTTCCAGTCCATCGCGTCCCCTCTAGCGGCCTCCGCGCGATCCGGAGCCGCGTGGCCTCATGCCTCGACGAGCCTACTCCGTCGCGCGCCCCGCCGGGCGCTCGCCAGCGGCGGCGATTGACACGCGCACCGTGAACGCGAACGATAGGCAAAGCATCGACCCCCCCGGCGTGCACCAGGAGCCACCGTGAGCGTCACCATCCTCTACGAAGACGCGGGGACGGCGACCGCGCCGACCGCCGAGGCGAGCGGCGACGACCTGTGGCTCGGCCCGGCCGAGCTCGTTGCGGCGAGCGGCTGGGAGATCAAGCCGGAAGGCGTGTGCCGCGAGGAGATCTGCGTGCCGGTGCCCGCCGACCGCGCCGCGCAGCTCGTGCGCGACGGCGCCGGCGGCCAGTGGCTCAACCTCGCGGCGTTCGCGCGCTACATCGAGCAGCCGTACGCGCGCGACGACTCAGGCGGCGCGTGGGCGTTCGCCGCCCCCGCGAGCGAGCGCCGCACGGCGCTGCTCACGCTCGAAGCGCCCGATTTCACGCTCACCGACCTCGATGGCCGCGCCTACACGCTGTCCGCGTTCCGCGGGCAAAAGGTGCTACTCGCGCTCTGGGCCTCGTGGTGAGGCTGCCGCTTCGACCTGCCGGTCTGGCAGGCCTTCCGCACCGAGATGCACGACCAAGGCTTCGAGGTCATCACCGTCGCGTGTGAGACCAAGGGACGTGCCGGCGCCGAGCAGTGGCTCGCGGCGGCGCAGCCCAAGCATCCCTCGCTGATCGATCCGCATCACCTCGTGCCGGAGCTGTACAACACGCGCAACGTGCCGGCCGTGTTCTGGATCGACGAGGCCGGGCGCATTGTGCGGGCGAACGATCCCATCTACATCCGCCGCGAGAACCGTGAGACGCACGAGGTCACGATCAACGAGCGCTACCTCGAAGGTGTGCGTGACTGGATCCGCAACGGCTCCGCGAGTCGATGGGTGACCGAGGCCGCCGAGACCGCGCGGCGCATCGGCGAGCCGGACGCCGCCGACACGCAGGCGCGCGCGCACTTCCGCCTCGGCATCTACCTGCACGAGCAAGGGCGCACGGACG
The DNA here is from genome assembly GCA_016875695.1 of Chloroflexota bacterium. Taxonomy (GTDB): domain Bacteria; phylum Chloroflexota; class Dehalococcoidia; order UBA2979; family UBA2979; genus SHYP01. The sequence goes on from VGPB01000001.1 coordinate 29,013, forward strand.
AGGCGATCGCGCAGTTCAAGCGCGCGCACGAGCTCAAGCCCGACAACTGGAACTACAAGCGCCAGGCGTGGAACCTGGGCGACGCGCAGCGCGACTACGGCACGACGGTGATCGAGGCGATTCGCAACGGCACGATTCCGTTCTACCCGCCGCTCGAGATGCCGGACCCCGTGTAGAGCCCACTCGCTATGCTGTCGCGCCATGAGCACGCGCGGCAACAGCGCCCGATGACCGCCGGCGTTCCCGCGCCGGCGCGCCTGCGCCGCCACCCCTTCTTCGGCTGGTACATCCTGCTCGCCAGCGCGACGAACAATTTCGTCGTGTTCGGCCTACGATCTGGGGCTTCGACATCTTCATCGAGCCGCTGCGCTAGGAGTTCGGCTGGAGCACCGCCATCATCGCCGGCGGCTTCTCGATTCGCAGCTTTGAGGCTGGCTTCCTCGCGCCGTTCGTCGGCGTGCTCATCGATCGCTTCGGTCCGCAGCTCATGCTCATCGCGGACACGCTGATCCTCGCGCTCGGCCTGCTCGCGTTCGCGTTGGTGCAATCGATCGAGATGTACTACCTCGCGAGCCTGCTAGTGGCGCTCGGCCAGAGCGTCGGCTCCTTCACCGCGTACTCGACTGCTGTGATGCGCTGGTTCGTACGCAAGCACGGCCGCGCGATCGGGCTGATGGACGCTGGCAACGGCGCCGGCTACCTGCTCGTGCCGCTCGTCGCGTTCATCGTCACACACGCCGGCTGGCGCGCTGCGATGGTCGCCGGCGCGGTGCTGCTCGTCAGCATCGCGCTGCCGCTTGCGCTCTTCGTGCGCGACGCGCCAGCGCCGCCCGGCCTGCGGCCGGACGGCGACCCGCTCGACGCCGACTCGGCGCACGACACTGCGCTCGCAGGGCAGCAGGGCGCCTCCGTCGGCGAGGCGCTGCGCACGCCCGCGTTCTACCTCATGGTCGCGGCGCAAGCCGGAGGCGGCGCGCTGATCAGCGGCTGGACGGCGCACACGATCCCGCACCTGCGGGACGGCAGCTTCTCGCTCGCCGCCGCGACTACCGTCGGCGTCGTGTACGCGCTGTGCCAGCTCGCGTTCCGGCCCGCCGCGGGCGTCGTCGGCGACCGCGTGTGGCGTCGACGCATGCTCGTACTCGCGTACCTTTTGCAGGCGGTGGGCATCGTCGTGTTTGCGTTCGTGACGCGCGAGCGCGTGCTGCTGCTATCGTTATACTACGCGACCTTCGCGTTCGGACAGGCCGCGTGGAGCGTGCTGCAGATGTCGGTCGTCGCGGACCTGTTCGGCCCGCGCCGCTTCGCGATGATCTTCGGGCTGCTCGGCATCATGCAGGTGCCGGCGAGTCTCGCGTCGCCCGTGATCGCGGGCGCGGTGTTCGACGCGCGCAGTACGTACGTGCCGGTGTTCGTCGCCTACGCCGGCTGCGCCCTCGCCGCCGCGCTCGCGCTGGCGCTCAGCCGGCGCGCTCCGCTCGACGCCGGCGGCTAGCGGGCTACGCCGCGCGCGAGGCGAACGCGGGCAGCACCGCCTCGCCGAACAGCTGCACACCATCGAGCGCGGGCAGCTCCGGGAACACGAGAAACACCCACGCGATGCCCGCCGCTTCGAGCGCACGCAGCCGCGCGACTACCTCGGCGGGCGTGCCGACGAGGGCGGCG
>VGPB01000002.1 GCA_016875695.1 Chloroflexota bacterium
CGGAGCCTGGCGAGCATCCTGCGCCGCGTTTGGTCTGCGTCACCTGCGCACCCGCCCCTACACGCCGCGCACCAACGGCAAGGCCGAACGCTTCATCCAGGTGCTGCTCCGCACGTGGGCCTACGCCTTCGTCTACCCCACCAGCGCCCATCGCGCTCGTGCCCTCGCCGGCTGGCTGCGGTAGTACAACTGACGCAAACCCCATGGCTCGCTCGGTGGCCTCCCGCCGGTCAGTCGTCTCTCACAGGTTCGTGGTCACTACACCTAGCGGGGGCGGTTTCGTTCGAGCCAGAGCAGGCGGCGCACGGAGCGGCGCAGCAAGCGGTCGCGGGCGCGGGTGTACAGGCCGTCGAACCGCTCCGCGTCGGCGGCCGGGCGGAGGCGGGCCGGGTCGCTGTAGCGTTCGGTGACGTAGGCGCGGGCGAGCGGCGTGACGTCGACGCGCGGGCGGATGACCGCACTCAGTCGGGCGGCCGCTTCGAGCGGGGTGGCCTCGGGGCGCGGGGCGAGCCCGGCCCAGCCGGCGAATAGCTGCAGCTTGGCCCAGCGCCGGGAGTCCGGGGGCAGGCGGTGGAACGCGCGCTCCCAGGCGAAGCGCGCGCCGGCGCCCACGGCGAGCAGCAGCGCGGCGGCGGCGACGAGCCAGCCGAGGAGCTTGCCCGCGAACCCGAGCCCGCCGCCCGAGCCGCTGGTCGCGTCGGAGGCCGGTGCGTCGGCGCCGCCGGGCTGCATGAGTTCGTCGGGGAGCGAGCCGTCCTCGGGGCTCATCGACGGGCCTTGCGGCGTGTCGAGGAAGGCGGGGTCGTCGCCGGCGCGCGCGATCTGGCCGCGTCCGGGCGTGGGGTTGAAGTCGACCCAGCCGAACGCGGGGAAGTACACCTGCGTCCAGGCCCAGGAGCGCTGCTCGCTGACGGTGAACTGCTTGGTCACGGAGTCGCGGTCCGCCTCGTCGAGGGCGAAGCCGACGGCGACACGCGCGGGCACGCCGAGCGTGCGCAGCAGCACGGCCATGGCGGATGCGTGGTAGTCGAAGTAGCCGCGCCGGGCGCCGAACAGGAAGTACGCGACGGCGTCGCGTCGCGGCGGGCGCTGGCCGATCTTGAGGTCGTAGGGGTAGTTGGCGCGCAGGTACTCCTCGACGCGGGCGGCCATGATGTAGGGCACGCGGTCGCCGCGCGTGATCTGCTGCGCGAGCGCGGCGATCTCGGGGGGCAGGTTGCCCGGCAGCTGCAGGTAGCGGTCGCGCACCCAGGCGGGGTAGTCCGGCGATGCGGCGACGAGGCGGTCGATGGTAGCGGCGGAGACGGTGCCGACGGTGGCGTAACGGCGGCCGTCGCTCAGCGCGTCGCCGGGTGCGAGCGCGAGCGCGTCCTCGAGCGCCGCGCTCGTGAGTAGGTCCGCGCTGCGGTCGTCGGTGGCGAGCGGGTCGCCGAACGTGAGCAGGCGGTGGCGGCCGACGGGCTCGATGACCTCGACGGTGGCCTTGGCGGGCAGGCGGAACTGCGCGCGGGTGGCGGGCGTGCCGAAGCTCGCGGCGTCGACGGTGGTGTCGGGCAGGGCGCGGCCGCGGGCGTCCGTGAGCTTCCAGCCGGTGGAGGTGTACTTATCATAGACGGCGCCGCGCAGGTACATCGCCTTCTCGGCCTCGACGCGCAGTAACGGGTCGGCGTCGAGCGAGATGCTGCCCTGCAGCGGCAGCACGTCGTCGAACTTGTGCAGGCCGACGGAGTTCTTGGAGCCGACGCCGATGAAGAGGCGGCCGACGCGATCGACGCGGTCGTTGACGGGGGCGAGCGCGCGCTCCCATACGGTGGACACCGGCCCGAAGTTGTTGGCCGTCGGCACGATCCACGCCGCGATCACGAGCCCGAGCCCTACGACGCTGGCGAACCACAGCACTTCGAGCGAGAGCAGCGGTGGCGAGTCGGCGCGGTCGCCCTGCCACTGCTCGACGGTGCGCACGAGGTGCAGTCGCGCGAACAGCAGGATGGCGGCGAACAGGAAGACGATGAACTCGGCCGAGGGCTGGCCGGGCAGGTAGGAGATGTTGGTGAGCAGCGCGACGCCGCCGGGCACGAGTGCGATCCACGGATTGCGCCAGCGCACGATCGCCCACGCGGCGAGGTAGGCGAGCAGCCACGCAGCGAAGGTGACGAGCAGCACGAACGGCAGTGGGTCGGTCGACACGTTGTCCTCGCGCAGCGCGTCGAGCCACGCGCCGTTGCGCGCCCAGAGCTCGGACCAGCGCGTGACGATGCCGCTGTCGGTGAGCGGCGCGGCCAGGCGCATGGTGTGCATGACCATGCCGATGACGAGCGCGGCGCCTGCGGGCAGGCCGAGCGTGTACAGCACCCAGCCGGGGCCGCGCGTGCGCGCGAGCAGCCAGCCCGAGCCGAGGCCGAGCATCGCGGCGACGTCCAGCGACGGCATCTCGCGGACCCAGTCGGCGCGTTCGATCGAGACGACGACGGCGAGCAGCGCGACGAGTACGAGCGAGAACGTGAGCAGCTCTTCCCAGCCGCTGCGCAGCGCACCGCCCTGGGCGGGCGCCGCAGCGCGCGGCGTGGACAGCGGGACGGGTCGCGCGGTCACGGTGCGCCGGCCGCTGCGACCTCGGACCCGGCGGCGAGCACGCGGTCGATGTCGTCGGAGCGCTTGATCGTGTACATGTACACGCCGCCCGCCGCGAGGGTGCGGTAGATGTCGAGCGCGCTCGGCGCGGGCGCGTACGTCTCGGCCTCGAGCAGCACGGCGGCGATCTTCACGCCGCGGCCCTGCAAGTTCATGAGCGCCAGCACCCACGCGTCGTTGGTCGACGGGGTGACGACGACGACGGTCGTGTGGCGCCCGAAGCGGCGCGACTCCTCGAGCAGCAGCGCGTCCAGCGGCACCTCGCCAGAGGCGTGTGCCAGCGCGAGCGTCTCGAGCATGCGCGTGTAGTGGTTCGCGCCGCGGTCCGGCTCATCGACGCGCAGGTTTTGGCCGAAGGTGAGCAGGCCGACGGTGCGGTTGGCGGCGATGAAGTAGCGCGCGATCGAGGCGGCGATCGTGACGGCCGCCTCCTCGGTGCCCTCGAGGTCCTCGCCGACGTGCGCGGCGCGCTGCATGTCCAGCACGATCCATACGTCGGAGGCGGGGTCGAGCTCGAAGAGCTTGACCATCAGGTTGCCGGTGCGTGCGGTGGCGGGCCAGTGGATGCGGTTGTAGGAGTCGCCGGGCGCGTACGGGCGCAGTCCGGCCACGTTGGGCGTGACGTTCTGCGTGCGGCGGCGGAAGCGGCCGTCGCCCGGCAGGTTCGCGGGGGGGATGTAGAAGTCCGGCAGCTCGGGCGCGTTCGGGTAGACCAGCACGGAGACGGGCTGGCCGAAGGTGCGGCGGAAGCGGAAGAAGCCGAACGGGTCGGTGGCGGTGATGGCGAGCGGGCCGAGCTCGTAGAGGCCGCGGCGCAGCGCCGGCGTGTCGTAGTGCCACACCTCGACGCCCTTCGCGCCGAGCGTGATTACGCGGCGGCTGAGATGAGCGGGGAGCGAGGAGCGGTCCTCGACCTCGAGCCAGACCTTCGGGATGCGGGAGGTGGAGCGGATGACGACGCGGCGGTGTAGCGACTGGCCCTGGGAGACGCGCGAGGTGCGGCGCTGCACGTCGACGTCGAGGCCATCGATCATCGAGCGCGTCCACAGGTAGACGACGGGGACGACGAACAGCACGACGTAGGCGAGCCGGAAGAGCAGCCAGAAGCCGGTGGCGAAGCCGACGACGACGCAGACGGCGGCGAGCAGCACGGCCATCTCGACGTTGGGGTAGCGTCGGGCCCACGCGTGGAGACGGCGCAGCGTGGTCATCGTCGGTGGCGGCGCAGCGCGGCCGCGCTTAGGCGCCGCCGCGCGCGCGGGCGCCGGGCACGGGCACGCGGCCGATGCAGTCGTCGACGACCTGTGCGCTGTCGACATTGCGCACCCGCGCGCCGGGGCTGACGATCACGCGGTGGCCGAGCGTGGCGTAGGCAAGCAGCTTGACGTCATCGGGCTGCACGAAGTCGCGCCCGTCGAGCATGGCGAAGGCCTGCGTGGTGCGCATGAGCGCGAGCGAGCCGCGCGGGGAGGCGCCGAGGTAGACCGCCTCGTGCTCGCGCGTCGCGTTGACGAGCGTGACGATGTACTGCTTGATGAGCGGGTCGATGTAGATCTCGCGCACGGCGGCCTGCAGCTCGAGCACTTCGGACGAGGTGGTGACCTGCGAGAGCGAGTCGATGGGGTGGCCGATCTGCTGCGCGTCCATGATCAGCACCTCGTCGGTGGGCGAGGGGTAGCCGAGATGGATGCGCATGAGGAAGCGGTCGAGCTGCGCCTCGGGGAGCGGGAACGTGCCCTCGTACTCGATCGGGTTCTGGGTCGCCATGACCATGAACGGGTCGGGGGTGCGGTGGGTGACGCCGTCCACGGTGATCTGGCGCTCTTCCATGGCCTCGAGCAGCGCGGACTGGGTCTTGGGGGTGGCGCGGTTGATCTCGTCGGTGAGCACGACCTGGGCCATGAGCGGGCCGGGCCGGAACTCGAAGTCTCGCGCGGCCTGGTTGAACACGGAGACGCCGGTGACGTCGGAGGGCAGCAGGTCCGGCGTGAATTGGATGCGCTGGAAGCTGCAGCCGGTGGAGCGCGCGAGGGCGCGGGCGAGCATGGTCTTGCCGACGCCGGGCACGTCCTCGATCAGCAGGTGGCCGCGGGCGAGCAGGCAGACGAGCGCGAGGCGCGTCTCGTGCGCCTTTCCCACAATCACGCGATCGACGTTGGCGTGGATGCGCTCGGCAACGAGGCGTGGTTCTTCCACACCAATTCCCTCCGCGGTTCGGCGCGCGGTCGTGGCACGACCGCGCTACGCGTGACGAGCGCGTGCGCTTGAGGCGCATCAGTATATCAACGTCGCGGGCGTGGTCAGCGAATGACGCGCGAGCCGCTAGACTCGTGACTGGGAGCGAAGGAGCGCGATGACGGGCGGACACGGGCCGGCAAGCACGCCGCGCTGGCGACGGCGGGCGGTGCTGGCGCTGGGCGGTGGCGCAGCGGTGGGCGTGCCGCTGGCGGTGGCGTTCGGAGCGCGGGGCGGCGCGTCGTCGCGCGTCGCAGACGGCGAGGTGCTGTTCGCGACCGAGGGCGGCGTGACTGTCGCGGCGCGCATCGCGAGTGCGGGGTCGCCGCAGAGCGCTACGCTGCCCGCGACGTCCAGCTCGACGCCGACGCCGACGCCGGTTGCGCTCGGGCTGGAGCTGTCGCCGGGGCCGGAGGTGGGCATCGGCGAGACGCTGCGCGTGCGGGCGCGCGCGCCCGGCGCCGCCTCCGCGAGCCTGGAGTTCCGCGGCAGCATGTACCGCGCGGTGGTGGGGGTGGACGGCAAACTGTGGTCGGTGCTCGGCGTGCCGCTGGACGAGGTGGCGGCGGAGCACGAGCTGGTGGTGCGCGCGCTGTCGGCGTCGGGTGCGGTGGTCGGCACGGGCGCGGCGCGGGTGGTAGTGGTGCCGGTGGAGCGTCCGGTCGACTACCTTCAGCTGACGGCGGACCAGGCGTCCGTGCTGACGCCGGAGGCGGCGGCGCGCGAGAGCGCGCTGCGAGCGGCGCAGTTCTCGGCGTTCGACGGGGCGCCGCGCTGGCGCGGGCCGTTCCTGCAGCCGACGACGGGGTCGTTCACGACGCGGTTCGGGCAGGGGCGCTCGATCAACGGCGGACCGATCGGCGGCTTCCACACCGGCCTCGACATCGGCGCGCCTGAGGGCACGCCGGTGGTGGCGGCGGCCGACGGCCGCGTGGCGTGGGTGGGGGTGATGCCGATCCGCGGGAACTCGGTGCTCATCGATCACGGCGGCGGGGTGAAGAGCGGCTACCACCACCTGCTGGCGACGCAGGCGGTGGAGGGCGAGTTCGTGGCGCTGGGCGCGCCGATCGGGCAGGTGGGCGCGACCGGGCTGGTGACGGGCCCGCACCTGCACTGGGAGGTCACGCTCTGGGGCGTGAACGTGGAGCCGCTGACCTGGGCGCGGCTGGAGTTCGGGCCGACGGTCTAACAGCATCCGTCGCTCCGGTCGGCGCCGCACCGGGAAGGTGCTGGCAACCCTCCGGGCGGGGGGCCTGCCCGCCCGCCCGCCCTCCGAGGGGCTGCCTCTTCGCGCCCACCGAAACCGATCCGCCTCGCGCCCTGCGTGCACCACGGATGCCGGCGATCACGAGCGACGGGTCGCGGCGAGCGATTACAATGGGCGGCGCGACGGGGGGTTGTTGATGGATTTCGCGTTCTCTGCGGACGAGGAGCGGCTGCGAGCGGAGGTGCGCGCGCTGCTGGCGCGCGAGCTGCCGGCGGACTGGTCGGCGCGAAGCCTGCTGGCCGCTCCGGACGCGGACGAGCGCGCTGAGCTCGCGAAGCGCGTATCGAAGCAGCTCGCAGCGCGGCGCTGGCTGGCGATGGCGTGGCCGAAAGAGCACGGCGGGCTCGACGCGAGCTTCATCGAGCAGCTGGTGTTCAACGAGGAGAGCGCGTACATGGACGCGCCGGGCACCGGTGGCGTCGGCGTGTCGATGGTCGGGCCTTCCATGATATCGTACGGCACCGCGGAGCAGCGACGGCTGTATCTGCCGCGCATCGCGAGCGGGGACGACGTGTGGTGCGCGCTGTACTCGGAGCCGCTGGCGGGGTCCGACCTCGCGTCGATCCAGACGCGCGCGGTGCGCGACGGCGACGAGTACGTGATCTCGGGGACGAAGCTGTGGGTCGCGGGGGCGCGGCAGGCGAACCTCGGCTGGCTGGCGGCGCGCACGGACCCGAACGCGCCCAAGCACCGCGGCATCTCGACGTTCGTGCTGCCGATGGACAGCGCGGGCATCTCCGTGCGGCCGATCGAGAGCTTGGCCGGTGACGCGTACCTGACGGAGGTGCAGCTGGACAAGGTGCGGGTGCCGGCGGCGAACCTGGTAGGCACGGAGAACCGCGGCTGGTACCAGGTGGCGACGTCGCTGGACTTCGAGCGCTCGAGCATCGGCGCGTTCGCCGGCGGCCGGCGCAATGTGGAGCGGCTGGTGGGGCTCGCGCGCGAGGACACCCGCCTCGTAGAGCAACACCCGGGGGTGCGCTACGCGTTGGCGGATCGCTGGATCGAACTGCAGGTGGGGCAGAGCCTCGCGTACCGCATCCCGTTCCTGCAGACGGAGGGCATCACGCCGAACCACGAGGCGGCGGTGTCGAAGCTGTACGGCTCGGAGCTGACGCAGCGCATCGCGCAAACGGGGCTGCAGATGCTGGGGCAGTCGGGGCTGTTGGCGCCGGGATCGAGTCTCGCGCCGTTCGGCGGTGGGCTGGCGCGGCAGTACCTCGCGTCGGTGGGCGCGACGATCGGCGGCGGAACGTCCGAGGTGCTCCGCAACGCGGTGGCGCAGCGCGGGCTCGGGCTGCCGCGGTAGGTCACTCGCTAACTCTGTGAGTTCGTGAGGTGCCTTCCCACGCGGCCGGTCGTCCACCTCTTCACAGTGTCGTCCCATCGGAGGTAGATGCGGAGGCAATACTGAGGGTCGCCGTCCGCGCCGAACTTGATGTGTTCCTGTATCTCCAGAGCGTTGTTGCCATCGCGAAACTGCCGCTCGTTTCTCCAACGGCCCATCGTGGTGTGAGCTTCGTGCGCCGCGTATTCGATGCCCCGCTCGGATAGCCACTCCTTAACCCGCTTTCCGAGTGGTCCCTTCTGTCGCTCCTTCGCTAGTTCATCGAGTGCCTCGAACGCGTCGTAAACAGCGGCCGGGTTATCGAATGGCGAAGCAGCGACTGCTTCTACTGCTGAAGGCAAGAAGCGCAGCGTCGTCAGAGTGCCCTCGGCAAGTTGAACCGCGGCGGCCACCGACCGGACCTCGGTTTCTGCCTCGCTGTCGTCGCTTGATGCGACACCGACTCCCCACAGTCGGTAGTTCTCGCGATGCTGGTTCAGTTCGTTTTGAAGGTCCGCGTTGGCTTGCTCCAACTTCGCCGCTTTGTCGAACCAGTAGTCGCGCTCTGCCTTTGCGTTGCTCGCCCGTTCACCCAGCGACGCTAGGAGTTGGTCGCTGGCTCCCGTCTGCAGTCGGAGCTCTTCAATCTGGCGCTTCTGTTCTGCACGACGGATCCGTCGCGTGACGTCGAGATACACTCGTTGGTCGACGTAGCGCCGAAAGCGCGAGGCGAAAATGTGCAGCAGGATACGACCGAGCCGCGGACCCAGATCACGCGCGTGCTCAGGGAGCCACCTGCGATGCCGGAGAGGATTGTCGCCGGGCGACGCGGCTCGGCCAATAGATGCGGACGGCCCCGGCAAAGCAAGTCATCGGCTGGCCGAGGCTGTCGGTAAGTGTCCACGTTGCATCGTCGTCATACACAGCTACGGTGGCGAGCCCCGCAAGCCGGGACTGTAAGCTGTCTGGATCGACGGCGTAGGTGCCCGCCTTATCCGCGGTGATCACCACGACCGGGAGCTTCCTCTGGGGGTGTAGGATCACATCCTTCGTGAAGGTGCTTGAGATCGCCGGTCGCACGTCCGACGCTTTGACATGAAGTGGGTGTTCTTCGTACTTGCAGGTAAAGGCGGTAATTAGGTCGGGAACCAGAGCTGGTCGATCGGCGTCGATGCCGCGCAGGTGGAGCTCGCGGCCGGTGTCAAGCAACTGGGCATCGATGTCAGCGTCGACCGACGCTCCCTCCGTGGCGAACCAAACCTCGGTGCGCCAGCGGTACTGCGGCCGTTCCCGGTCCGGGTGCTCCCACTTCAGAGACCAATACCCCAATTCGCCGAGTGTGCCTTCACGCAGACGCAGCGTATCGCTCGGACCCACCCAGTAACCAGCGGAAGCGTCGACTGCCGGCCCCTGGAATCGCGAAGGGTGCCTGAGCCAGCCGAGCGCTACGTTGCGAGCACGGAGCAGCAAGCTGACGCCCGATGTGTTGTCCTCGTTCCCCGTTACCGTGAAGCTGATCGTGTATCGCTCCGCCAGCGGTTCTCCGAAAGCCCCACCGCGCCGGACAGCCGCAAGAGATCACATGCTACGCGCCGTCAGGGCGGCGATGGCGCGGCGCACGTGGCCGTCCTCCAGGAAGGGGGCCGCCTCGGCAGCGCGCAGCTCGGCGGCGCGCGCGAGCACGTCGGCACGCGTGAGGGTAGGCGGGGGGTCGGTGATCCAGGCGGTTAGCGTGACCAGCACGCCGTTGGGATCCTCGAGGAAGACCAGCCGCTCGTAGCCGCGGCGGATCTCCTCGGAGGCGCGGACGCCGGAGGCGGCGAGCTCGGTATATGCGCGATCGAGGTCCGCGCCGGACACGCTGAGGCTGAGGTACTGCATCGAGCCGACGCCGAGCTGCGCCTCGGCGAGCTTGATGTCGGGGCGTGTGGGGCCGACGAGCAGCAGGTAGGTGTCGTCGCCGGCGTGGAGCAGCGCTTGCAGCGACTCGGAGTCGTCGCGGTTGGGCTCGGTGAAGAGGTGGCGCATGCCGAAGGCGCGGGTGTAGAAGGCGATGGACTCGTCCATGCTCTTGCAGATGATGGCGGGGTAGCCGAGGTGCTGGACCTGCATCGGTGGGGCTCCTGTGCTGCGGGGGCAGCGTCGGGGGGCGCGCGGCGCGCGTCAAGGCGCGTCGCGGGCGGGGTCACTCGAGGGCGGCGAGCAGCTCGTCGGCGCGGAAGAGCTGCGGGTAGGTGTCGGGGACCGGGGCGACGATGCCAGCGGCCTGCAGGCGGTCGATGATCGCGCGGGTGGCGGCGACGGTTACGCCGAGGCGGTCGGCGGCGTGGCGGCGGGTGAAGACCGGGCGGATCCACAGCTCGTCGAGCAGCTGGAAGACGGAGGCGGCGGCGCGGCGCTCCGTGAGCAGCGCGCGGTAGTGCTCGTGCAGGTCGCGCAGGGTGCGGGCGCGGCGCAGGGCGTCGCGCGCCTGGTCGCGCACGCCGAGCAAGAAGAAGCGCAGCCAGGGCGTCCAGTCGCCCGAGTGGGAGAGCGCGAGCAGCTGGTCGTAGTACTCGGGGCGGCGGCGCTCGAAGTAGGCACTGAGGTAGAGCAGCGGCGTGCGCAGCACGCCGCGCTCGGCTAGCAGGAGGGGGATGAGCAGGCGGCCGATGCGGCCGTTGCCGTCGATGAACGGGTGGATCGCCTCGAACTGGTAGTGCATGAGGGCGGCGCGCACGAGCGGGGGCAGCGGGCCCTGGTCGTGGACGAAGCGCTCCCAGTCGGCGAGCAGGTCGGGCAGCGCCGGCGCGGGCGGGGGCACGAAGCGCGCGCGTTCGACCGGCGTGCCGGGCGCGGCGATCCAGACCTGGCGGCTGCGCAGCTCGCCCGGGCGCAGGTCGCCCCCGCGCACGCCGGCCAGTAGCAGCGCGTGGAGCTCCAGCAGCAGGCGCTGGCTGATCGGCAGGCTGTCGAGGCGGGCGAGGCCGTGCTCGACCGCCTGCACGCAGTTCCACACCTCGCGGGCATCCGGCGGCTCGCTGGCGCCGGCCTCGAACACGTAGATATCGGAGAGCGACGCCTGCGTGCCCTCGATGCGCGACGAGAGCACCGCCTCCAGCCGCAGGAACGGCGCGATCAGCAGACGCGGGTTGAGCAGCGTCTCGCCGACGCCCGCCAGCGTGGCGACCTCGCGCGAGGCCTCGTCGAGCAGGTACACGACGCCGGGCGGCAGCGCGAGCGAGCGCGGCAGCGGGTCCGGGACGTAGGCGCGCACGCCATCGGGGATCGACTCGAGGCGGCCGATCGGGCTGGCGTCTAGGGGGTGCTGGGGCAGGTGCGGGACGTAATAGCAGGGTTTCATGCGCGGCATAGAGTTGTTAGTTTCCGTGGAAAGAATAACATGTGGGCACCCGTCGCCCGTGTAGATGTTAGTGATGGCCACATAACTAACATCCGGTGACGGCAGTTGCTAGTGGCGTAACACCAACCGGCCCCTATCCCGGCCCCGCGTCCACCGGCGCGTTGACCGGGCTCGCACTGTCCGCCTACCATCGGGGCGTGAAGCAGCGAGCCGTAGAGCGCGGCGCATGGCCGGTGGTAGTAGCGAGCGGCGGCTAGCCGGCCGGCGAGGCCGGCGAGTCGCCTGTCCCCCGCCCTGCCTCGTGGAGAGGCGGGGCGTTTTGTTGCCCGGGCTCGGGCCCGGGGGCGCGGCGAAGCGAGGCGAGCGATGACGAGCGCGGCTGACCCGGCGGCGATGGCGCCCGCGTACGAGCCGGCCGAGGTCGAGGAGTCCCTGTACGCCTGGTGGGAGGCGCAGGGGTACTTCCGGCCGTCGGGCGAGGGCGCGCCTTTCACCATCGTCATGCCGCCGCCGAACGTGACCGGTGAGCTGCATCTGGGCCACGCGCTGACCGTCGCGATCGAGGACCTGGTGGTGCGCTGGCACCGCATGCGCGGCGACGACACGCTGTGGCTGCCGGGTGTCGACCACGCGGCGATCGCCGTGCAAAACGTCGTCGATCGCGAGCTGCGCCGCGAGGGGCTCGACCGGCACGCGCTGGGGCGCGAGGCGTTCCTCGAGCGCGTGTGGCAGTGGGTGGGGCGCACGCGCAGCGCGATCTCGCGGCAGCACCGCCGGCTCGGCGCCTCGGCCGACTGGGAGCGCGAGCTGTTCACGATGGACGCCGGGCCGCAGCGCGCGGTGCGCGAGACGTTCGTGCGGCTGTACCGCGACGGCCTCGTGTACCGCGGCGAGCGGCTCATCAACTGGTGCGTCGACTGCGAGACGGCGCTGTCCGACCTCGAGGTGGAGCACGCGGACGAGCCCGGGTCGTTCTGGTACGTGCGCTACCCGCTGCTCGACGCGCGGGAGCAGCCGACGGGCGAGCACATCGTGATCGCGACGACGCGGCCGGAGACGATCCCGGCCGACACTGCGGTGGCGGTGCACCCGGACGACGCGCGCTACGCGGCGCTCGTGGGGCGGCGCGTGCGCGTGCCGACGGGCGAGCGCGCGGTGTCGGTGATCGCGGACGCGGCGGTGAGCATGGAGGGTGGCTCCGGCGCGCTGAAGGTGACGCCCGGGCACGACCCCGTGGACTTCGAGATCGGGCAGCGGCACGGGCTCGAGACGGTGACGGCGATCGGCTTTGATGGGCGGCTGACGGAGACGGCGGGCGCGTACGCGGGGCTCGAGCGGTTCGCGGCGCGCGCACGCATCGTCGCGGACCTCGAGGCGCGCGGGCTCGTCGAGCGCGTCGAACCGTACACGCACGCGGTGGGGCACTGCCAGCGCTCCGGCACGATCGTCGAGCCGCTGCTCTCCGAGCAGTGGTTCGTGCGCACGCAGCCGCTGGCAGCGCCCGCGATCGCGGCGGTGCGCGGGGGCCGCGTGCGCTTCGTGCCGGAGCGCTTCGAGCGCACGTACTTCCACTGGATGGAGTCGATTCGCGACTGGTGCATCAGCCGTCAGATCTGGTGGGGGCACCGCATCCCGGTGTGGTACTGCGACGCGTGCGGCGCGCTCACGGTGGCGGTCGACGACCCGAGCGCGTGCGCGCAGTGCGGCGGCACGGCGCTGCGGCAGGACGAGGACACGCTCGACACGTGGTTCTCGTCGGGGCTGTGGCCGCACTCGACGCTTGGGTGGCCGGAGCAGACGGCGGAGTTGCAGCGGTACTACCCGACGCAGGTGATGGAGACCGGGTACGACATCATCTTTTTCTGGGTGGCGCGCATGATGATGCTGTCGCTGTACAACATGAGCGGCGCGGTGCCGTTCGAGACGGTATACCTGCACGGGCTGGTGCGCGCACCGGACGGCTCGAAGATGTCCAAGTCGCGCGGCAACACGATCGATCCGCTCGAGTCGATCGCAGCGTACGGGACGGACGCGCTGCGCTACTGCCTGATCGCGTCGACGTCGCCGGGCAACGACCAGCGCATCACGGAGCAGCGGTTGGAGGCGGGGCGCAATTTCGCGAACAAGCTGTGGAACGCGTCGCGTTTCGTGCTGACGCTCGTGGAGCCGGACGATGTGCTCGCGGTGCCGGCGGCGGGCACCGTGCTGCCGCTGGAGGATCGCTGGATCCTGTCGCGCACCGAGCGTGTGCTCGCGACGGTCGAGGAGCTGCTGGAGCGCTTCGAGTTGAGCGAGGCGGTGCGGCAGCTGCGCGACTTCTTCTGGGAGGAGTTCGCGGACTGGTACATCGAGCTAGCGAAGGTGCGGGTGCGCGGGGGGGATCGTTCGCCGCTCGGAGTACTCGTGGACGTGCTGGATCGAGTGCTGCGCGCGCTGCATCCGTGTATGCCGTTCGTGACGGAGGCGATCTGGCAGCGGCTGATGCTGGTGCGGCCGGACGCGGCGGGCGCGCCGGCGTTGATGGTGGCGGCGTTTCCGCGCGCGGACGCGGCGCGCTACGACCAAGCGGCGGAGCGCGAGTACGCGGCGGTGCAGGACTTCGTGCGCGGCATCCGCAACGTGCGAGCGGAGAAGCGCGTGGAGGCGGGGCGCTGGGTGGAGGCGTACGTCGTGGGCGGCGAGGCGACCACGGCGGCGCGCGCGCTCGCCGGCGCGCTCGAGGCGCTGGCGCGCGCGCGGCCGCTGCACATCGTGGAGCGCGCGGAGCAGGCGCCGAGCGAGGGCGTGGTGACGGCCGTGCTGCCGGTGGGCCGCGTCGTGCTGCCGATGGCGGGGCTGTTCGATGTCGCTGCGGAGCGCGCGCGACTGGCGAAGCAGCGTGACGAAGCGGCGGGCGAGGTGGCGCGGCTGGAGGCGAAGCTAGGCGACGCGCAGTTCCGCGGGCGCGCGCCGGCGGCGGTGGTGGCGAAGGAAGAGGAGCGGCTGGGCACGGCGCGCGCGCGCATGGCGGGGCTGGACCAGAGCCTCGCGGAGCTGGCGTAGCGCCAAGCGATCGCGCGTCACGGGACGGGACCTTCGTCCGCTGTCGCGGGGCGGGCGGCTCGGGTAGGCTGGTACACGGACGCAGGGGGGTGACGTGGCGCGACAGCGGATGAAGCCGGTGCGCCGGCGTCCGGAGCGCGCGGGCGCATCGGCGCCGGCGCAGCCACAGCAGCGCGAGCGCGGCGCGGCAACCCCGCGCCAGAAGCCACCGTGGCGCGAGAGGATTGACTCGTTCGGCGGGTTCGTGACGCTTGGCGCGGTCGCGGTGGCGCTGCTGCTGATCGGCGCGCTGGTGATCGCGAACCGGCCAGAGTCGGCGTCGGTGTCGACCGGCCCGCTGCTGGGCGAGGAGCGCGAGGCCGGTGGCAAGGCGACGCACGTGACGGACGCGGCGCAGCTGGTGATCCTGCCAGGCGAGCCGCCCACCGGCGGGCCGCACTTCGCGACGCCGCAACGCATCGACATCTACACCGACCCGGTGCCGGACGGCGCCGCGATCCACACGGTGGAGCACGGCGCGATCTGGATCTCGTACGACCCGGAGCAGGTGGACGACGCCACGCGGCGCCAACTGCGGGACCTGCAGCGCAAGTTCGACCGCGACGTGCTGCTGTCACCGCGCCCGGAGAACGCGCAGCCGATTTACGCGGTGTCGTGGGGGCGGCTGCTGGCGCTGGATCGCTTCGACAAGGCGCGGCTGGAGGCGTTCGTGCGCACGAACCGTGACCGTTCCCCCGAGCCGGGCATTCGCTAGGGGCGCTCGCCGCTCGCGGCACGGGTTGGGAACTACGGCAGCCAGGCGGTGGCTCGGGCTTGAGGGCCGCCCGGCGATGCCGCGCGGTGTGATGGAGGATGACGGTGGCAGGCAGTGGTGGGCGCAGGCGCGAGGGCCGGCTGCCGGCCCCCGCGCCGCGTGCGGGGCGGGGCGGGTGGCGCGGCGCGCTGAGCGACCCGCTGGTGGCCGGGTCGCTCGTCGGCGCGGTGCTCGTGGCGGTGCTGCTGGTCGTGATGAACCGCCCGGATGGCGGGGACGAGGGTGCGTTCGTGCCGGTGCAGCGCGGACAGGTGAGTGGGCGGACGGAGGGCGCGCCGAACGCGGCGGTGACGATCGTGGAGTACGCGGACTTCCAGTGCCCGTTCTGCAAGCGCCACTGGCTGGAGACGGCGCCCGTGCTGCGCGCGGAGCTTGTTGAGCCGGGCTTGGCGGCGCTGGAGTTTCGCCACCTGGTGGTGCTGGGTCCGGAGTCGCAGGCGGCGGCTGAGGCGGCGGAGTGCGCGCTGGACCAGGGGCGCTTCTGGGAGATGCACGACCTGCTGTTCACGAAGCAGGGTGCAGAGCGGTCCGGCGTGTTCGAGCCGGCGAAGCTCAAGCGCTACGCGCGCGAGCTGGCCGGTGCGGTGCAGGGGCCGGCGTTTGACGTCGAGCGCTTCGATCGCTGTCTCGACGGGCGGGAGAAGCGGGCGATGGTGGAGGAGATGACGGCGGAAGCGGCTCAGCTGGGCGTCACTTCGACGCCGTCGTTCGTGGTGGGCGGGTTCTTGATCGTTGGTGCGCAGCCGGCCGCGACGTTCCGGGACGCGGTGGCGACGGTGCGCGGGGGGAACCGGCCCTGAGCGAGGCGTGGCGGCTGCGCGCGCTGCTCGGGCTCGCGTTCGTGGGCTTGGCGATCGCCGGCTACCTGACGGTGGTGGCGCTGGACCGCGAGGCGGAGCCGTTCTGCACGGGCATCGGCGACTGCCGGCGTGTGCAGGAGTCGGACTACGCGACGGTAGGCGCGGTGCCGATCGCGGCGCTGGGGTTGGCGTTGTACGGGGGGTTGGTGGCGCTGGTCGGGCTGCGCGTGGCGTGGTGGCGAGCGTGGGGGCGAGGCGCGCCGCGGGCGCTCGCGGTGTGGACGTTCGCGCTGGCGCTGTCCGGCGCGCTGTACTCTTTGTACCTGACGTACCTCGAGCTGTTCGTGATCGACGCGGTGTGCGCGTGGTGCGTCGCGTCGGCGGCGGTTGTGGCGCTGATCTGCGTGATCGCGGCGCCGGACGTGCGCGCGGCGGAGGCGGGCGCGGGGGGTTGAGCGCCGGCCGCGGCGGTCGCAGCGGCGCGGCGGTGGTGGCGGTCATCGGACGCCTCGGCGCCGGCGAGGCCGAGCAGTAGTGCGAGTGCCGCGATGGCGCCGGTCCATGGCGGCGCGCTTTCGGGCGCGTCGGCGGGTGAGGGGCCGACAGGCGGCTCGTGGCGGGGCGTGTCGACGGTCATCATCCACAGCCAGCCGAAGCCTCGGAGGCTCGCCACACGCTCGACGAAGCGCGCGTGCGGGTGGAGCAGCGGGAGCAGCGCGCGTAGCGGGCCGCGGCGAGGAGCGGGCGGGCGAGAAAGCGGCGCGCGGGTGTGAGGGAGTGCCGGTCGCTGTTGGCGAAGAAGGGCGCGGCCTCGCGGGCGAGCTCGCGCGGCTGGAAGCGGCGCCAGACGATGGGCGAGTCTCCGCCGTACCGGCCGGTGGTGGGGTGGCCGCGCCAGCGGTGCAGCCAGGTGTGGTTGTAGGCGGAGAACACGAAGCGCCCGTCCGCGCACAGCGCGTCGGCGGCAAGGCGCAGCATCGTGAGGCGGTGCGCGCGGGTCGGCAGGTTGGAGGTGCAGGTCGCGAGCGCTCGGTCGAACGCGCGTGGCGCGAGCGCGAGCTGCGCGAGATCGGCGTGCACGAGTGTGATGGGGGCGCCGGCGGGGAGCCACGCGGCGAGCAGGCTGAGCGAGGCGGGCGAGAAGTCGACGGGGAGTACGCGCGATCCGCTCGCGACAAGCGCAAGCGTGAGGCGGCCGGTGCTGCAGCCGAGCTCGAGCGTGGTGCAGCCGGGGAAGAGGCGGAGGGCGCGAAGGTGGGCGGGCACCTCGAGGGCATTGAGCAGGCCCTGCTGCTCACCGGTGGTGTGGTCGAAGGTGTCCGCATGGCGGTCGCGCTGGGCGGCCTCGTCCGCGCTTTCGGGGTCGAGCGCGTGCAGGCCGTGGAGCAGGCACAGGATGCCGCGCTGGATCGGATACGCGGCGCCGCAGCCGGCGCACGTGACGGTGCCCTCGGCGATGTGAAGCGGGCGCGGCGGCGTGCCCGAGTGTGGGCGGAGTGCGCCGCCGCAGCTGTGGCAGCGCAGCCACGCGAGTGCTGCGAGCGGGAAGGTGGCGCCGAGCGGCGCGGGTGGCCCGAGCGTCTCCGTGTTGGCAGCTGCGGATGTATTGCCGGGCACGACGGAGAGGGTAGCGGCGGCGGTGGCAGGCGAGGTTGAGTCGCGGTTCGATCGCTGCACGGTTCAGCAACGATCGCTCGCCGCATGCAGAGAGCGGCGCGCTGCGCGCGCGGCCGGCGCTGTGCGCATGGCCCAACGAGAGGGCACTCGGTATGCTGCACGGCAAGCGAGGAGGCCCGCATGACGACCGATCTGGCGGTGGGGTTCGACGACATGGTGGTGCTGAGCGAGGGCGGCGTGGACGTCTTCGTGCTGAACCTCGACGCGGATGACGAGGTGCCGCCGTACTACATCGATGTGGCGGGGCGGCGCTTCGCGTTCTCGGCGGTGACGTTCCTCGTGCGCGGGCACAGCGCGCAGCTGGCGCAGTTCATCCGCGAGCACGAGGCCGACGGCCGGCTCGTGCTGCTGGGTGAGCGCAGGGAGCGTTACCTTGCCTACGTGTATGACCCGACCGCGGAGACAGACGAGGACGACGAGTAGACCGCGCGGAGCGCGCCGAGCGTCAGCCGCCGGCGGCGAGCTCGCTGCGGAGCGCGGCCATGTGGTCGCGGTGAGCGGGGGCGGCGAGATCGGGCGTGACCATCACGATCGCGTCCTCGCCGTTGTTGGAGTAGTAGGCGCGCAGGCGGCCGGTGCGCTCGAAGCCGAAGCGCGTGTAGAGGCGCTGTGCGCGTTCGTTGCTCAGGCGCACCTCGAGGGCGATCGTGCGTGAGCCGGCTTCGAGCGCGAGGTCGTAGCACGCGAGCAGCAGCGCGCTGGCGACGCCGTGGTGCTGGGCGTGCGGGTCGACGGCGACGGTCACGATGTGCAGCTGGTCGTGCGTGAACCAGGCGCCGGCGTAGCCGAGCAGCACGTCCGTGCCGTCGGGGGTTGCGACGAGGCGGTGCAGCAGGCGCATGACGCTGCCCTGGCGGGGCGGCACCGCAAGCGCGGGCGGGGCGCCGGCCGGGGTGACCTCGACGGCCGCCAGGTACTGCGCGAGGCCGTTGCGCAGCTCGCGCTCGAAGGGCGTGCCGGGGGTGTCGGCGCCGTACGCGGCGCGCTGCACCTGGCGCGCGCGGCGGATGTCGGCCTGCAGCAGCGGGCGTACGGTGAGTTGCGTGCGTGTCATGGTGGCCATTACGGAAGTGTAGCAGCGGCGGTAAGCCCGGCCCGTTAAGCGGCGGTTAGGCGAACCGCCTGCGTGGCGGGCGCACGCGGCCGGGGTGTCGACCTCTGGCGCGGCGGCCGTGTGCTCGCGAAGGGCGGAAGCGGTGGACGCGATGGCGGTGGCGGCCGGCGCCGGCGCTGCGGTGGTGGTGGACGACAACCTCACGACGTGGCCGCGCGCGAGCGCGCGCGCCGCGGCCGTGCTGCGTCCGGCGGCGCTCGCCGCGCTGCGCGGCGAGTTGGTGTGCGCGCCGCACGTGGGCCTGGAGGTGGGTGACGTGATCGCGGTGACCGACGCGACGCTCGGCCTCGAGGGCGCGCGGTTCCGCGTCGCGGCGCTGCGGCTGCGCTACGCGCGCGGCGGCACGCGCCCGCGCTACGAGCAGACGCTGACGCCGTCGGTGGCGTAGGGAGGCGCGCGTGATCGAGCGTGGATTCCTGCTCGCGTTCGACAGCGCCACGTACACGGCGACGGTGCGCTACGCGTGGTCGATCTCGTCGGTGGTCGCGGGCGTGCCGGTGTCGCGCGCGATCGCGAGCGCCGAGCTGGTGGCGGGCCGGCGCGTTGCGGTCGCGCTGTTCGACGTCGGGCAGCCGGTCGATGCACTCGTCGTCGGCGTGCACTGAGTCTTGCGCGTGCGGCTCCGGACCGCGCGCGGCGCGGCGACCGCCGCTTCCCCCGGCTCGGACGAGGCCGTCGCGGGAGGTCAGCCGCGGTGTTCGCCATTCGAACGGGCGTTCGGTATACTCGGCGAATGCAGCAGCGAGCGCAGGGAGGCGGGCGCAAGGCGCCGGGCGACGGCGAGCGCGGGCCGCTCGCGCGTGCGCAGACGCCCGAGGACGCGAGCGCCGAGCCGACGCTACGGCCGCGGCGGCTGGCGCAGTACTTCGGGCAGGAGGCCGTGAAGGAGGGCCTGCGCATCTCCATCGCCGCGGCTAAGCAGCGCGGCGAGCCGCTGGACCACATGCTCGTCCACGGCCCGCCGGGGCTCGGCAAGACGACGCTCGCGATGATCCTGGCGGCAGAGATGGGCGTCTCGATCCGCATCACGGCGGGGCCGGCGATCGAGCGCACGGGCGACCTCGCGTCGATCCTCACGACGCTGCAGACCGGCGACATCCTGTTCATCGACGAGGTGCACCGGTTGCCGCGGGTGGTGGAGGAGCTGCTGTACCCGGCGCTCGAGGACTTCTCGCTCGACATCATCCTCGGCAGCGGGCCGCAGGCGCGCGACGTGCGGCTGCGACTGAACCGCTTCACGCTAGTCGGCGCGACGACGCGCTACGCACTGGTGTCGCAGCCCCTGCGCGATCGCTTCGGGTCGACGTACCGGCTTGAGTTCTACGACGAGGCAGCGCTCGCGCAGATCGTGCGCCGCTCCGCCGAGGTGCTGCATTGCGCGGTGGATGACGCGGGTGTGCGCGCGATCGCGCAGCGCGCGCGCGGCACCGCACGCGTGGCGAACCGGCTGCTGCGGCGGCTGCGCGACTACGCGCAGGTGGAGGGCGATGGCGTGATCACCGGGCCGCTGGCGGTGGCGGCGCTGGAGCAACTGCAGATCGACGCGCTGGGCCTCGACGCGATGGATCGCGAGCTGCTGCGTGTGCTCATCGAGCGCTTCGCGGGCGGGCCGGCGGGGCTCGAGACACTGGCAGCAGCGGTGACGGAGGAGGCCGACACGATCATGGACGTGTACGAGCCGTATCTGCTGAAGATCGGCTTCCTCGCGCGCACGCCA
The DNA here is from genome assembly GCA_016875695.1 of Chloroflexota bacterium. Lineage (GTDB taxonomy): Bacteria > Chloroflexota > Dehalococcoidia > UBA2979 > UBA2979 > SHYP01. The sequence goes on from VGPB01000002.1 coordinate 19,968, forward strand.
CGCGGCCGCGTCGCGACGCGCCTCGCGTACGAGCATCTGGGTGCGCCGCTCCCGCGCGGCGGAGCGGCGGCGCACCCGAGTGGGCTCGCGCAGGCGCCGCTGTTCGGGGCAGACGAGGGGTAGCACGGGGGCGCTCGCACGCTCGGTCCCGCCGTCCGCGAGGTGCCCCTCACCCCCCGGCCCTTCTCCCCGCTGTTGCGGGGCGAGGGGTGCCGGATGTTGGGCCTAGCTGGCGGGGTTGGGGGGCAGGGGCGAGCCGCTCGAAGTGTCGCTGCTTGCAGCTGAGCCTGGGGCGGCGGTGTCGGCGGGGGGCGCCGGCTCGGCGGTGTTGTGCCAGGTCGCGCGCGCGGCGGCGGCGGCGACGACGACGCTGCGTGCGAGCCGGCTGGCGCCGGTGCGCGCGGCGCGCGCGGTCTCGACAGGGCGGCGTGCGCCGGAGGCGACGCCTTCGGCGGTGACGCGCGCGCGGTCGGCCATGTCGTCGAGGTTGGTGCGCAGCAGCGCGCGCGGCGTGGTCTCGGTGCGGGGCGGTGGCATGAGCAGCCACAGCGCGCCATAGAGCACGAGGCCGGCGCCGCTGACGAGGGTGAGCGCGACGAAGCCGGTGCGCACGAGCAGCGGGTCGAGCGCGTAGCGCTGCGCGATGCCGGCGCAGACCCCGCCGATCATGCGGTGTTCGAGGTCGCGCGTGAGGCGCTGCGGCTCGGCGGGCGGCTGGTCCAGCGCGGCGTCGCGGGCGGGATCGTTGTTGTCGAAGTAGACGGGGTCCGGCATGGCTCGCGACCTCCTACGGCGCTGGGCGCGGCTGGCTCGTGCCGGATCGTACTCCATCGGCGGGAGGCGCGACGCGCTTCGGCGCGCGAATCGCCGTTTGCAATACAGCGGTGCGTGCGCGCGTTACGTCGCGGCTTCCACGCGGTGCGGTGGCGTGTCGAGGTGGTGCGGTGCGCTGGCGGCCGCATCGAGCGGCGCGTCGTGCGCGGCGTACATCATGCGGTACAGGTCGGCGTACACGCCGCCGCGCGCGAGCAGCTCATCGTGCGTGCCGACCTCGACGATGCGGCCTGCGCGCATGACGACGATGCGATCGGCGTCGCGGATGGTGCTCAGGCGGTGCGCGATGACGAACGACGTGCGACCCTCGAGCAGCGTCTTGAGCGCACGCTGGATTGTGCGCTCGGTCTGCGTGTCGACGTTTGCAGTCGCCTCGTCAAGGATGAGGATGCGCGGGTGCGCGACGACGGCGCGCGCGAAGGCGAACAGCTGGCGCTGGCCGACGGACAGGTTCTGGCCGCGTTCGTGCAGCACGGTGGCGTAGCCGCCGGGCATGCGCTGGATGAACTCGTCGGCGCCGACGGCGCGCGCGGCTTCGCGCACGTCCTCGTCGGTGGCGTCCAGGCGGCCGTAGCGGATGTTCTCGGTGATGCTGCCGGAAAACAGGTACGGCTCCTGCAGCACGACGCTCATGCGCCGCGCGAGCGAGCTGCGCTGGATGCGCGTGAGCGGGATGCCGTCGATCTCGATGCGGCCGCCGGTGACGTCGTACGAGCGGTTGATGAGCGCGGTGACCGTAGTCTTGCCGGCGCCCGTGGGTCCCACGAGCGCGATCGTCTCGCCGGGACGCACGTGCAGGTCGACATCGTGTAGCACGGGCACGTCCGGCGAGTACGCGAAGTCTACGTGGTGGAAGTCGACGCGGCCCTCGACGTCGGCGAGCGCGACGGCGTCGGGCGCGTCGACGATCTCGGGCGCGGTGTCGAGCAGTTCGAACACGCGGTGCGCGCCGGCCATTGCGCGCTGGATTTGCGTGTACTGCATCACGAGATCGCGGACGGGGTTGAAGAAGCGCTGGATGTACAGCGTGAACGCGGTGGCGAACGCGAGGGCGTCGGCGACGGGGAGGCTGCCGCTGAACAGGCGGCGGCCGATCACGATCAGCACGACGACGGTGGCGAGCGTGGCGAGCAGCTCGACGAGCGGCATCACGATCGCCTGCACGCGGTTGGCGGCGAGATTGGTGTCGCGGTTGCTGCTGTTGAGTTGCTCGAACTCGACGAGGTTGCGGTGCTCGCGGCCGACCGACTGCACGACGCGCACGCCGGAGACGTTCTCGTTGAGGCTCGAGTTGACGTGGGCGATCGCGAGCCGGACGTTGATGAACGCCGCCTGCGCGCGGCGCTGCCAGACGGACATCGCGACGATGAGCAGCGGAATGACCGCGAGCGCAAACAGCGCGAGCTGCACGTCGAGCGCGAGCAGGAACACGACGACGAGCGCGAGGCCGAACAGGTCGGCGATGATCGTGAGCACGCCGGTCGAGAGCAGGTCCTGTAGCACCGTCACGTCCGAGGTGACGCGCGACATCACGCGGCCGACCTCCTCGCGGTCGTAGAAGCGCAGCGAGAGGCGCTGGAGGTGCGCGAACAGCGTCGTGCGCAGCTGCAGCAGGATGCGATGGCCGACGTAGCCGGTCTGCAGGCGCTGCACCCACTGCGCGGCCCACGAGATCAGCGCGAGCGCGATAAGCGCAACGCTGACGCGCGCGAGGCCGTTCGCGTCGTTGCGCGCCACATAGTCGCGCACGGCGAGCCCGATCAGCCACGGCTGCGCGTACGAGGCGACTGAGAACACGATCATCGCGACGAACGCGATCGCCACGCGGCCGCGGTACGGCTGCATGAATGGGAGTAGCCGCCGCATGAGGTGCGGGTCGTAGACGCGGCCGATGTCCTGGTAGTCCCAGCCATCGTGGCGGCCGCCCTCCATGCCACCGCCGCGGCCTCCGCCTGGCGACCAGTACGCCATCAGGCGTCGCCTGCTGCGTGCGCGATCGGCGGCGGCGCGGCCGCAGGGGCGGTGGCTTCTTGGTCGCGCAGCTCGAGGTCGTAGATATCGCGGTAGAGGCCGCCCGCGGCGAGCAGCTGGTCGTGCCGGCCCTGCTCGACGATGCGACCGTCGCGCAGCACGATGATCTGGTCGGCGGCGCGCACGGTGCGCAGGCGCTGTGCGATCACGAACGTTGTGCGGCCGCGCATCAGTTCGTGCAGCGCCTGCTGGATGAGGTACTCGGTCTCCGTGTCGACCGACGACGTGGAGTCGTCAAAGACGAGGACGCGCGGGTCGAGCAGCAGCGTGCGCGCGATCGCGAGGCGCTGGCGCTGGCCGCCCGACAGCGTGACGCCGCGCTCGCCGACCCAGGTGTCGTAGCCGTTGGGCAGGCCGACGATGAAGTCGTGCAGGCGCGCCGCACGCGCGGCGGCGACGATGTCGTCGTCGCCCGCGTCGGGGCGGCCGTACGCGATGTTGCGGCGGATCGTGTCGGCGAACAGGAACACGTCCTGCTGCACGATGCCGATCGCTCCGCGCAGCGAGCCGAGCGTGAGCTCGCGCACGTCCTGACCGTCGACGGTGATCGCGCCGGCGATGACGTCGTAGAAGCGCGGCAGCAGGTTCACGACGGTCGACTTGCCGGAGCCGGTGGGTCCGAGCAGCGCGGTCACCTCGCCGGGGTGCGCGTGCAGCGAGACGTCGTGCAGCACGGGCGAGCGGCCGTAGCCGAAGCTCACGCGGTCGAAGCGCACGTCGCCGGGGCCCGCGCGCAGCGGCACGGCATCGGCGCGCTCCGTGACGGCGGACTCGGCGTCGAGCAGCTCGAAGATGCGATCGCCGGAGGATTGCGCACGCGAGGCGATGCCGACGATGAAGCCGATTGAGCGCACGGGCATTTGCAGGAACGTGAGGTACAGCTGGAAGGTGACGAGCTGCCCGGCGCCCATGCGGCCGGCGATCACCTCGTTGCCGCCCACCCAGAACACGGCGGCCAGCGAGACGAGCCAGACGGCGCTCAGGGCGGGCTCGATGATGCCCATGAAGCGCGTGGAGCGGTACGATTCGTCGAAGAGCGAACTTGCCTGGCGGCCGAACTTCTCCTCCTCGAACGCTTCGCGCGCGAAAGCCTTGACGACGCGCTGGCCGGTGAGGTTCTCGTGCAGCACGTTGGCGAGGTTGCCCTGCAGGTGCTGAATGTGCGTCCACACGGGGCGCATCGTGCGCGACGAGCACACGGCGGCGGCGGCGACGATGGGCACGAACGCGAGCGCGACCAGCGCGACGCGCATGTTGGTGGCGAGCATGATCGCGGCTGTGACGCTGATGAGCGCGGTGATGTAGAGCATGCGGATCACGCCCATGCTGACGAAGAAGCGCACGCCTTCGACGTCCTGCGTGGCGCGTGACATGATCTGGCCGATCTCGGCGCGGTCGTGGTAGGCGAAGGAGAGCCGCTGTAGGTGGTCGTAGATGCGGTTGCGCAGGTCGTAGGCGACAGTCTGGGAGACGCGCTCGCTGAGGATCGCCTGCTGGTACATGAGCGCGCCACGCGCGAGGGCCGCGGCGATGAGCAGCACCGCGGCGACGGCGAGCGTCGCCATATCGCCGCGCGCGACGCCGGCCTCGGCGTCGATGGCGAGGCCGACGTCGATGGCGTGGCCGATGAGCCAGGGCGTGACGACGACGAGCGCACCGGAGGCGACGACGGACGCGAGCGTGAGCGCGAGGTCGCGCAGGTGGGGGAACGAGAGGCAGAGCAGTCGCCAGAGGACGGGCGCGCGGCGCGCAGATCCGGCGGCCGGAGCGTATGCGGCCATAGATAGCTAAGTGTAGCGCGGGCACGGGGCGGCGGCCCGGCTCGAGGCTGCGAGCGCGGCCGCTGGGCACGTCGCGTTTGTGCGCGCCAGCAGAATGTTGACGGGATGGGGACCAGTGGACTACCACGACCGTAGCGCGGCGGGCGCACCCAGCAGGAGGCGCAGCGCAGCGAGCTCGTACTGCTCGCGCGCGACGGCGGCGGTGAGCGCGGTCATCGCGGCGTCTCGCGCGCCGGAGGCACGCCGGGGCGCGGGCGCGCGCCGGCGACTGCCAGCGCGATGACCGCGAGGTTCGTGACGAGCAGTGGAGCGCCGGCGAGCACCTCGGCGGCGCTCCACTGCTCGTCACGATGTGCTGCGCCGACTGCAGCGCGGCGCCGCCGCACAGCAGGGCGAGCACCGCCGCGGCCAGGCGGCGCGGCCCTGTGGCGCCGCGCGCGCGATGCCCGAAGTAGGCGGCGTTCAGGCGGCCGCTCGAGGCGCTCGCAAGTCCTCCACGAGCGAAGCGCCGTCCCAGAATGTGCTGACGCGCTCTCCGTTCTGCGCGGGGCGCCTGCGATGGAGAGGATGAGAGAACATAAGGTCGGAATCGGCGAGGCGGATCGGACACGTGTTGACAGTCGCCAGGCGTTCCCGGGGGACTCGCTCAGGCCAGGCGCTGCCTCAGCGCGCGCCGGGTGGCCTCGGCGAGCGGGTACGCGGGCCAGCCCTCGCGCCGTCCGCGCGCTGCGTTGAGCTCGAGGTAGGCGAGCGCGGCAAGCTCGAGCGAGCTCTCGGCGAACTCGGCGACGGCGGCGAGCGCGGGCCAGCGCTCGACCTTGTGCGGGTCGACCTTGTCAGCGACGAAGACGGCCCACGCCTCGGGCGCGTAGTCGGGGTGCCCGGTGGTGTGCCAGCGCACCGCCTCCAGTACAACCGCGTCGGTCACCCACTCGCGCGCGACCAGCTCGTGCGCGCCGAGCGGCCCGTGCAGCAGCATCGGCTCGGCGCGCTCGACGGGGTCGATGGGCAGGCCGGCGGCCTCGGCGCGTGCGAGCAGCGCGGCGCCCGGCAGCGCGCGCAGCAGGTCGTGCGCCTGCGCTGCCAGCAGGGTGCGGGCCACGTCGAGGCCGTGGCGTTGCGCGAGCGGCCCTGCGAGGGCGACGACGCGGTCGATGTGCGCCGCGAGTCCCGGCGGGAGCTCCGGGAGCATGGCTGCGCGGAGGGCGGCCGCATCGGCGAAGGGCGGGGCATCGGGGGTGAGAGCGGGGGGCATTGCGGGAGTTTACGGATGGGGAGCGCCCGGTGTCCCCCGTACGGTGGAGCCCAGTCCGGAGGGCAGGGCCGGGGGGAGTGGGCGACAGGGTGATGCGGCAAGCGGGGGCGCTGGGCCCGGAGCCGATCGGCGGGGCTGCACGCACGGCCGCTTCTGCCGTGCGTGCAGCGCTCGAGGCGTCCGGCTGGAGCTGGTGCGCCGCCGCCTTCGCGGACGGCACGAGCTTCTTTGCGATCTGGGCGGTGTTGCTGACGGCGGCGTTCGCGATCGCGGCGCTGGCGGCGCGCGAGGCGTGGGACTCGATGGCCGTGGAGCTCATGTTCATGACGCCGGTGCTCGGCGGGGTGCTGCTGCACCTGGCGATGTGGCGGCTGCAGCTGCGTCGCGCCGGGCTCGAGCGGCAGCTGGGGGCGCTGCACCTGGAGCTGACTGCCTTCGCGCACGACGTGCGCGGCCCGCTGATGACCACGCGTAGCTACCTGGAGCTGCTGAACGCCGGCGCGCTGGGACCGCTGCCCGTGGAGGCGCGCGACATCGCCGGGCGCGCGGTCGTGGCCACCACGTAAGCCCAGACGCTGGCGTAGTCGCTGCGGCGGCTGGCCTCCGACGACGCGACGCGCCCGCTGGCGTCCGAGCTCGTGGACCTGTGCGCGGTCGTTGGCGACGTGCTGACCGCGCTCGACGCGCAGGTCCACGAGCTCGGACGCCAGCGGGGAGATCGGCGAGTTGCCCCCCCGTGCTGGGGGATCGCCACGCCCTGTACCGCGTGTTCGCGAACCTCGTCGAGAACGCCGTCAAGTACTGCACGCAGGACCGCACGGCGCAGATCCGTATCGGGGGCACGCGCGAGGGCGACACAGTGCGCATCGCGGTGCGCGACTGGGGCATCGGCGTGCCGCCGGAGGAGCGCGAGCGCATCTTCGCGCTGCGTGCGCGCGGCAAGGGCGTCGGCGCGCGCGACGGCTCCGGCATCGGCCTCGCGACGGTGCGGCGGCTGGTCGAGTTGCAGGGCGGGCGCGTCGGGGTGGATTCGACGGTGATCGACGGCTCGTGCTTCCAGGTGGCGCTGCCGGCGGCGGACTGACCGCCCTCAGCCCCGGCCCCGCTCTCGCGCTGCGGGCGAGGCAGCGCCTGGTGTGTCAATAGCGCTACGACTCGCGATCGCCTGTCGCCAGCCGGCCGCGCGCTGCGACCATCGCGCGTGAACCGGCAGGCATGAGCGGAGCGACGAGTTGTTGAAGAGCCTAGTGAGTGTGCTCACGGCTGGCATGGCGCTGGCGCTCGCCGCGGCGGCGGGCGTGGCGTATGCGCAGACGCCGTCACCGACGCCGACGCCGACGCCGATGGCGACCGCGACGGGGACCGCGACCCCGTCGCCGACCGCCGCGCCGACGGTAGCGCCGTGCCCCGCGGCGACGGTGGTGGTGACAGCGCCGACGGCGGCGGCGCCGACCACGGTGAGCGTGACGGTGACGCCCGCGCTGAACATCCGGGCCGCGACGGACGGCGACGCGACCTCATTCCACCTGCACTACTTCGTCGACACCCCGGCGACCGCGGCAGGGCAGGTGGTGCCGCTCGGCGCCCCGCGGATCATCCACACCTCGGCGCTGACGCAGAGCCTCGGGACGCTCGCGCCCGGCGTGCACACGGTGGAGGTCGTGCTCGAGCAGCTCAACCACACGGCGTGCGCGGCGCGCGGCGCGGTGACCTTCACCGTGGCCGCGCCGACTCAGGCCGCGACGCCGAGCGCGACCGCCGCCGCCGCGACGGCCGCACCGAGCGCGCCGCGCACCGGCCAGGCGGGTCTGTCCGGCTCGTCGCCGGCCGCCTCGGCCGTGCTCGCGCTGTTCGGTATTGCCACGCTGCTCGTGGGCGGCTCGCGGCTCACGACCGGGTGGCGGCGGTAGCGCTCACCCTCGCCTCGCTCGAGGGGGAGCCCTCACCCTCCGGCCCCCTCTCCCGCTCGGCGGGCGAGGGGGCGTCGGAGGCGTGAGATGAAGGGGGAGCGCGCGAGCGCTCCCCCTTCATCGTGCCGAACGGCGTCTGCGCAGTGGTCGACGCTCAGTCGCGCGCGCTCACGGTGGCGCACATCGCGCGCAGGCGCTCGATGCGCTCTGCGGCCGGCGGGTGCGTCGAGAACAGGCCCGCGAGCCCGTGCCCGGATAGCGCGGCGAGCGGGTTGACGATGAACAGGTGCGCGGTCGACTGTGGCACCTCCATGGGGATGCGCTGTGCGCTCTGCTCGAGCTTTGCGAGCGCGGAGGCGAGCGCCTCCGGGTCGCCGACGGTGCGCGCGCCGTCGCGGTCGGCCTGGTACTCGCGTGCGCGGCTGATGCCGAGCTGGATGAGCGTGGCGGCGATCGGCGCGACGAGCACGGTGACGAGGCCGACGAGCGGGTTACGGTTCTCGCCGCGGCCGCCGAAGAACATCGACATCCACGCGATCATCGAGATCGCCGAGGCGATCGTCGCGACGATCGACGATGTCAGGATGTCGCGGTTCTTGACGTGCGCCAGCTCGTGGCCGAGCACGCCTACGAGCTCGCGCTCGGTGAGCAGGCGGCGGATGCCGGACGTGACGGCGACAGCGGCGTGCCGTGGGCTGCGGCCGGTGGCGAAGGCGTTGGGCTGCGGCGAGTCGATGGCGTAGACGCGCGGCATGGGCACGCCGGCGCGCTGCGCGACACCCTCGACGAGCGCGAACAGCTCGGGATCCTGCTCGCGCTGCAGCTCGTGCGCGCCCGAAGTCCGTAGGACGATGTCGGCGCTGAACCAGTACGAGCCGAAGTTCATGGTGGCGGCGATCAGCGCGAAGGTGAGCGCGCCGCCCGCGCCCCCGATGGCACCGCCGATGGCGATGAGCAGACCGCTGAGCGCGGCAAGCAGGACGGCGGTCTTGAGGTTGTGCATGTGCCTTTCCTTCGGGCTGAGGCTTCTGCCCGCGGGCGGGCAGGCGCGTGCGTGCGCTGCGATGGCAGTCGCGTACATTGATTGTAGGGCCGTGCGCTAACGGGGTGTAAAACCCGCGCCTACGGCACGACGGTGCCGAGCGGGCGGAGGGCGCCATACGGGATGCGCGGGAGCCGTTCCGTCATTGTCGCAGTGCTCCTGGGGTCGCCGCAGTCATTGAGCAAATAGCTGTCGCGATCGGGTTCGCTGGGAACGAGGATGGTGCGCTGCTCGTCGGGAACGGAGCTGCCGACGACGCTGAACAGGACGAGCGCGTCAGCGGGCAGCCAGTGCTCAGCAGTAGCTGGATGCCACTCGAATGCGCCGAACAGGCGCAAGCGCGCGGACAGGAAGCGAGCGAGCGCCCCCGACGTCTGCTCGCGGAGGACCGGTTCGCCTTCGCACTGGATCGTGCCGAACGTCTCCACGCGCGTGGTCAGCGCGACGCCAGGCGGGCAGCGCGGCGGCCCGCTGTAGATTCCGAGCGGGGAGCAGATCATGAGCTGGTAGCGCATGAGTGCCAGCAGCGCATCGACATCAGCAGACTCGGCGGCGGTAATCGTGGCGTCGACCCGCGGGTCGCCAAGGGGGCTGCGTGTTCGAGGCAACGGCGTCGGCACGGGGGTGGGCGACGCTGGTGGCGGCGAGGAGGTTGGGTAGAGCGGCGGGTGGGTGGCCGGCAGCGCGCCGCCCAGCGGGTCCAGACCGAATTTCCCGCCGATGGAGCGTAGCATTGCGGTCACGTCCGAGCCGACGCAGCCGAGGCCCAGAGTCGCCGACGCGTCGGCGGCCAGCTGCAGCAGCCGCCAGCTCGGCTGCCCTACCCGCCAGGCATCTGCGGAGAAGGCAAGCAACCGCGCGTCAGCCTCGATCGGTTGACCCGATGTGGCCGACCGCCGCGTGATGCGGTACGCACCGAACCGCCGCGGCGCGCCGCTGAGCCAGTGAGCGAGCGTCGCTTCCGCGTGCGCGCGCGTGACCCAGACCCAGTCGCCGCAGTGCACGAGGAACGCGTCGCCGGGCGTCCCACTGATCACGCCCGGCGGGCATTCGGGCGGGGCAGCGAACTGGTGGAGCTCCGGCTCGTCTAGGGGGAGATTGCTTGTCTTGTGCTTGTGGCGCCGCTCTACGCACTGGCGCGGCTCGAAGCGCATGAGCGCGAGCAGCGCGGTGGCGTCGCCGCGCGCCACGAGGTCGGCGATGCGATCGAGCTCGAGATGGCCGCTGGGGAAGCGCGTGCCTGGAACGGGCGTGACGATGCCGGCGGGCCGGAACTCCGGTCTAGGCGCCGCTCCACCGCTCAACGGGGCGAGTGTGGCTACCGGCGACGCGCTTGCCGCTGGCGTCGGGCTCGCGCGCGGTGCGCGGTGCGCGGTCGTCGCGAGCTGCGAGCGCGAGCAGCACGAGCAGCGCGGCGAGGACGAGGGCGGCGCGCATCGGCGCGACATAGCATCGCACGCGCGTCGTGCCGCGGGACAAGCAGGACGGCCGCCCGAAGGCGGCCGCTCTGACTGGGTGCGGGTGGCCCGCGCCGCGACGCGGCTTAGATGCCGAGCTGTTGGGCGACGAGCTCGCGGTGGTGGTCGCCGTCGCCGAAGGCGAGCTCGGCGCGCTTCTGGCGGCGGTAGAAGAGCTGGATCTTGTAGTCCTTGGTGAAGCCGATGCCGCCGTGGATCTGCTGGCCGT
>VGPB01000003.1 GCA_016875695.1 Chloroflexota bacterium
GCACGGCGGCCGTGTCCGCGCCGGCGTGCGGTGGCGCGCCGCCCGGCACGCCCGGCGTCGCCCGCAGCTTCGCGAGCACGCCCAGCTGGCGCACGGTCCCGCGCTCACCGTCCGCGCGCTCGACGACTTCGCCATTCGCGACGAGGTCGGCGTGCGCGAGCGCCTGCTGTGCGGTGCCCACCAGGTCCGCCGCCACGTTGCCGTTCGCGCGGAACGCTGCCATCAGCGCGTCGGCCGTGCGCTCGCGCGCGCGCAGCAGCATCAGGTTGCGCACCTCCTCGCGCTCCGCCTCCGCGAGCTGGCTCGGCGCGCCTGCGTAGCGTGGGTTCGCCGTCACCTCCTCGACGAGGTCCAGCGCGGCGATTGAGGCGTGGAACAGGTGCTCGAGCAGGTTCGCGAACTGGATCCAGCGCCCGTCTGCGGACCGCACCGGTTGGTAGCCCAGCGTCGGCATGGCGTCCGGCGACTGCAGGCCCAGCAGCGTGTCCGGCGACAGGTGCTGCGGATAGCGCTGCGTCATCTGTTCGCGCACCAGCCCGCCCAGGTCGTACGGCAGCATGCCCTGCAGCAGGCTGGTCTCGACCAGCTGCCCGCGCCCGGTGAACTCGCGCGCGTACAGCGCCGCGAGGATGCCCGCGAGCGCCGACTGCGCCGCGGCGTGCGCGCTCACCTGCACCGCGGGGAACGCCGGTCCCTCGCGCCGCACCACGCCTGTGAACGAGCGCATGCGCCCCGACTTCGCCGCGACCAGCACCTCGTCGGCCGGGTAGCCCGCGTACGGCCCGCGCGGCCCCCAGCCGGTGATCGAGCAGTACACGAGCGCCGGGTTGAGCGCGCGCAGCGTCGCGTCGTCTGCCGCGTGCGCAGCGGCGGCGCCCGGCGCGTACGTCGATACCACGACGTCGGCGCCGCGCGCGAGGCGGTGCAGCGCCTGCCGCCCCTCGGCCGTGCCGAGATCGAGGTCGACGCTGCGCTTGCCGCGCAGCCACAGCGGCGCGGCGGCCTGGTCGCGCGCGGGGTCGCCGCCCGGCGGCTCGACCTTGATCACCTCGGCGCCGAAGTCTCCCAGCACCATCGTGGCGATGCCGCCGACGTGCCCGCTGCTGAGGTCGAGTACGCGCAGGTCGTCGCACGGGCGGAGCGCGGACGTCGTCGCTGCTGTGGTCATCGGGGGCTCCTCTCGCGGTGTCGCGCGGGGGTTGCGGCGTCGCGCATATCTTGACCGCGCCCGTCGAGCGCGTCGAGGGCCGCGCGTCGCCCGCGAGCCAGGCAGCGGCTATGCTGCCGCGGATGCTAGGTACACCGGTCGCGGACCCGGCCGCGGCGCGACCAGCGCGGTGGCGTCCCGGCGCCGTCTTCTATGGCTGGTACATCTTCCTCGCCGGTGTCGCCACGAACGTGCCGCTGCTCGGCGTCACGAGCTTTGGCTTCAGCGTGTTCGGGGGCCCGCTGCACCACGTGCTCGGTTGGGCGTTGCGGCGATCACAATGGCCCCGACACAATCGCACCTGCGATGCGAGGCTGCTGGGCATCTCCGCACGCACATCGGCAGGCGGGCGCTGACGATGCGCACGGAGTGCGCCGCTGCGTTGTGTGCGACGGTGCCCGGTACGGCGCGTGTGCTTTGGCAAGAAGGCCTAGTAAGCAGCGGGCTGTTCGCTCACTATCAGCAGCTCAAGCGCCACCGCCACCCACCAGAACATCGATGCGGCAACGATCAGAGCCACAATCACGCCGACTGCCGGGCGGTGCGGGCGGCCTTTCGTGCGTGGTCCTGGGGCTACTCCGCTACCGGTTGGCGCGTGCACTGCGGCTCCAGACAGGACGGTTGCCGCGGTCAGCATCGCGAGCGTCGCTAACAGGACTGGTGTCGACACTGAGTAGAACCGGACGAAATAGAAAGCCGCACTACCGATCACGGGCGCAACGATCGACACCACCAACGCGCCCGTACGGCTTCTCGCGATGAACTGGAAGACGGATGAGAAGCCGATCCAGTGCAACAAGGCGAGAACGCAAGCGAGCGCAATCGAAGCTGTCGTGGCGTGAACCCCTCGTTCGAATCAGTGCCGGTCAGAATAGTCCAGCAAACGACCACAACAACAGCACAGAAGGTACTCGCTACCAGCACAAGCTGAGCGCCCTCGCCCAAAGACTGGCGGCCGGACGAGATATTCATCGAAGTGATGGCCCTTGTCGGAAACATCGGGTGGCTAGCTTTGCGTCCACGACCGTCACCACGTCGATCAGGAATTCCCCCTATCACATCTCCCGACCCAAGCCTCGCGCCGACGAGCGTGAGTGCTCTGGCGGCCGCGCGCCACCGAGTGGCCGCGACCAGTGGCAGCCGTACAGCCTCGGTCAGCGGCGCTCCGCCGGCTGCTCTGCGCTCAGCGTCGATCGCGTTGTTCAACCCGCGAGGCGGGGCACGCCAATGCGGATGCTGAATCGGAGACGCTGCATGTGCAGAGGCGAATACCTCCGGCTTCTCGTTGCGCTCAGCGCCGTCGCCGTCGCGCTGATCCGTCGCTCCGCCGTAACGCGACTGTTGACGCTGCGCGCGCGGCCCCGGTCACGGCGCGCGCCCTAGCGCGCGAGCTCCGCGCACTCCGGAATCGGCGTCAGCACCGGCTCGCCGGCGAGCCGCGCGAGCACGTTGCGCACCGCCAGGTCGGCCATCGCCCGGCGCGTGCTGTGCGTCGCGCTGCCGACGTGCGGCGCGAGCACCACCTGCTCGAGCGCGAACAGCTCCGGCGGCACGTGCGGCTCGCGGTCGTACACGTCGAGCGCTGCCGCGCCGAGCGTGCCGTCCTGCAGGCAGCGCACGAGCGCGGACTCGTCCACGACGGACCCGCGCGCGATGTTCACGAGTGTGCCCTGCGGCCCCAGCGCGCGCAGCACCGCCTCGTCCACTAGGTGCCGCGTCTCCGCCCCCCCGGGAACGATGCACATCAGCACGTCGCACGCGTTGGCGAGCGCGAGCGGCGTCGCGTGGTACGCGTACGGCACGTCCGCGCGCGGGCGGCGGTTGTGATAGGCCACGCGCATGCCGAACGGCTCCGCGCGCCGCGCGACCGCGAGCCCGATGCGCCCGAGCCCGAGGATGCCGAGCGTCAGATCGCCGAGGTGGCGCGTGAACGGGAACGCCTCGTGTGCCGCCCAGCGCCCCGCGCGGACGAAACGGTCCGCCGCGACGATGCGCCGCTCCACTGCGAGCAGCAGCGCGAGCGCGGTGTCCGCCACGGCGTCGTCGAGCACGCCCGGCGTGTTCGTCACGACGATGCCGCGCCGCAGCGCCGCGTCGACATCGACGTGGTCGTAGCCGACGCCCGTGCTCGCGATGATCTCGAGGCCCGGCATCGCGTCGATCATCGCCGCGGTCACCGCGCCGAAGCCGATCGCGGCGCGCACGCGCGGACCTACCTCGCGCAGCAGCGCCTCGCGGTCGGGCGCGCCGTACAGCGCGTGCACCGTGCACTCGCGGCGCAGCCACTCCATCGCGGCCGGTGCGAACGCGCGCGTGACCAGCACGTCGGCGGGTGCCGTCGCCCGTGGGGCACTGGAGGCGGGCTGCGTACGCTCGGTCACGGGGCCCGACTGTAGCACGACGCTCCGCCTCTCGTAGGGGGAACCCTCATCGCTGGCGCGTGCCGCACCCGATCCTGAGGAGGCTCGCCGAGCTGTTACGACGGGCCTAGGGTGTCATGCTCGCTCCCACCCCCGGCGACGGGTTGCAGCCGCTGCTCGCGTTCGCCGAGACACACACCGCGCCGCCGGCGCGTCGCGCCGCGTTGCTGCGCGACCTCGTGGCGTCCGCACGCTCCGCGCAGTGGCAGAAGAACGCGCTGCTGTTCGCCGCATTCGTGTTCTCGGCCGGCTCGACGTGGGTGTGAGGCGACCCTGCGAGCTGGCTGCCACTGAGCGCGCGCGCCGCCGCGGCGTTCGCCGTCTTCTGCGCCGCCGCGTCCAGCGCATATTTCCTCAACGACATGCTGAACGTACGAGCGGACCGCGTGCACCCGCGCAAGCGCGACCGCCCGATCGCCGCAGGATGCGGGCTCGTGCCGCTCGCGCTCGCGACCGCAGGGACGCTGCTCGCTTTCACACTCGCGGGCGCCGCGCTGCTCGGCCTCGCGTTCGCCGTTGTGCTGCTCGCGTACGTCGCGCTCACCATCGCGTACTCGCTCGAACTCAAGCACGTCGGCATCCTTGACGTGTTCGTGTTCGTGTTCGTGTTCGTGTTCGTGTTCGTGTTCGTGTTCGTGTTCGTGACCGGCGTCGCGCTGCGCGCGCTGGCCGGCGCCGTCGCCATCGAGGTGCTCGTCTCGCCGTGGCTGTACGTGGTGACCACGCGCGGCGCGCTGCTGCTCGCGACGGTCAAGCAGCGCTAGGAGCTCCAGCTCGCGATCAGCGAGGCGCCGCACGGCCGCCGCGTGCTGCACGACTACAGCGTGCGCTTCCTCGACCAGATGGTCGGTGTCGCGCTCGCCTCGACGATCGTGGCGGACGCGCAGTACGTCACGTCGGCGGAGAACTGGCCGGACGACCACTCGATGCTCACGATGTTGCCGTTCGTGCTCTACGGGCTGTTCCGTTTCCTGCTCGTCGCCGAGCGCGCACCCGCGCACAACACCGATGAGCTGATCGTGCGCGATCGGCCGTTGCTCGCGTGCATGGCGTTGTTCGCGATCACCGCGCTCGTCGTGCTCGCGGCCTACCGCGAGCCGTGGCCGCCGAGCGCCCTCGACCGGCCGCGCTCCTGTGTCCGCCCCTGCGCGCGCTGCCTGATGCCGGTGCGTCCGGCCGCGCGCCCGTCGCTTCGGTGCCCATGGCGGCGGTCGTATGGTTCGTTGGCGCGCTCGCCGGCCCGCTCGTCGCGGTGCCGGTCGGCGGCATCGTCTATCACGGCGGCGCGATCGCGCTGCGCCCCGTCTCCTGCAGCGACGTCGCCACCCTGCGCGCCGCCCTCCGCCGCGGCGCGCCCGCCCCCGCGCCCGAGGTGCCGGCAGTACTCTAAGCCCCGCCCGGACGCTCGGCGCCCCGGGCCGCTATGCTGTCGCCACCGCACGCGTACAGCCTCGCAGGAGGGGAAGGGCACACATGGACTGGGCAGACACCTCGGAGCAGGCGCAGTTCCGCCAAGAGGTCCGCTCGTTCATCGAGCAGCGGCTGCCGGCGCACTACGAGGTCCGCCGTCAGCGCGACACCGTCGGGCTCGAGGACAACCACGAGCAGCACTACGTGCACGGCACCCCGGAGGAGAAGGACGCCGCGCGCCAGTGGGCCGATGCCCTCATGGAGCGCGGCTGGGTCGCCCCGCACTGGCCCAAGGAGTACGGCGGCGCCGGCCTCAGCACCATGGAGCAGTTCATCTACAACCAGGAGATGGCCGTCGCCCAGGCGCCCCAGCCTGGCGGCTCCGGCGTCTCGCTGCTCGGCCCGACGATGCTGGTACACGGCACGCCGGAGCAGAAGGCGAAGTACCTCGGCCCCACGCTGCGCGGGGAGATGCGCTGGGCGCAGGGCTTCTCGGAGCCCGGGGCGGGCTCGGACCTCGGCTCACTGCAGTGCCGCGCGGTCCGCGACGGCGACGAGTGGGTGATCAACGGCCAAAAACTGTGGACGTCTACCGCGCACAAGTCGAACTGGATCTTCGGCCTGTTCCGCACCGATCCCGACGCGCCCAAGCACCGCGGCATCTCGTTCTTGATCATGGACCAGTCGACGCCCGGCATCCAGGTGCGGCCGATCATCTCGATGGGCTGGGAGCACGCGACGAACGAGACGTTCTACGAGGACGTGCGTATCCCCGCCGAGAACATCGTCGGCGAGCAGAACCGCGGCTGGTACGTCGGCATGACGCTGCTCGACTTCGAGCGCTCGAACATCGCCGGCGCCGTCACGATGCGCCGCCGCATCCAGGCGATGCTTGACTACGCGAAGACGCCCCGCGGCGCCGAGCAGTCCGCCCCGCGCCAGCGGCTGGTCCGCTCGAACGTCGCCGACCGCTGGATCGAGTCGGAAGTGATGTTCAACTTCTCCTTCCGCATCGTCTCGATGCAGGCCGCCGGCACCATCCCGAACTACGAGGCGTCTACCTCGAAGGCGTTCGGATCGGAGCTCGGCCAGCGCGTCGCGAACACGGGCATGAAGATGTTCGGCATGTACTCCAACATCTGGGACCGCCAGGACGCGCACGCCCCCGTCGACGCGAGCTTCACGCAGGAGTACGTGCACAGCGTCGTGCACTCCATCTTCGGCGGCTCGAACGAGATTCAGCGCAACATCATCGCCACGCGTGGGCTCGGCCTGCCGCGCGGCTAGCGCGCGTGGCGCACGCTCGCACTACGCAGTACGCCCCGGCGATAGCCGGGGCGTACTGCGTACTGCGTGGAGCGCGGGCCGGAGAGGCTAGCCCGCAGCTAGCAGCGCCGCCACCACATCCGCCACCGGGCGTGCGCATCGCCTGCGCGCGCGTGAACGAGTGCGCGAAGTCCGCCGCGACGCGCTGCGTGTGGCCGGTGCGCACCTGCTCGTCCGTCTTCCCGTCCGGGTACAGGTCGTAGTCTTCCGGAATGCGCCGCATCACGACGAGTGTCGAGTGGATGAGCAGCTACGCGCCGACCGCGAGCATGCGCCAGCCCGCGCGCCACCCGAACTCGTCGACGACTGGCGTCAGCAGTGGCGGCAACACCACGCCCGCCAGCGAGATGCCGATCGCGGCGAAGCCGATCGCGCGCCCGCGCCGTTCGACGGACCACTTCGAGAGCGTGACGTTGACCACCAGCCCGCCCAGCAGCGCCGACCCGATCGTGAGCAGCAACCCGCGCAGCACCAGCCACTGCCACAGCTCCTGCACCATGCTGATGCCGAGCGCGGTGATGCCGAGCACCGTGACGCCGACGAGCATCAGCGGCCGCGCGCGGTGCTGGTCGATGCGCGCGCCCACGAACATGCCCACGATCCCCATCACGAACTGGCCGACGGTTAGCCCGAGCGTGAAGTCCGCGCGCGTCCATCCCAGGTCCGTCGTCATCGGCACCATGAATACGCCGACGATGAACGCCTGCATGCCGGCCGCCACGAACTGCGCGAGCAGCGCCGCCCCGACCAGCCACCAGCCGAAGTAGAAGCGCGGCCGCGCCCGGGCGAGCCGCGCGTGCCCGGCGGGGACCTCCACGGTCATCGCTCACGCCCTCCGCAGCGGCCCCACTCTACGCCGCGCTGCGGCGGTCCGGGCGGCTACTGGACCGAGGGCTCGTATGCCGTGCCGATGTGCCGCTCCGCGACGAAACGGTCGTACTCCGCCGTCGAGAAGCCCAGCAGCTCGCGGTACACGTACTCGTTGTCCTGCCCCAGCAGCGGCGCGTGGCGCGGCAGCACCTGCGGCGTCCCGCTCGCCCGCCACGCGCGGCCCACGTGCCACTGCACGCCCGTCTCCGGATGCTCGATGCGCTGCCAGAAGCCGCGCGCCGCGTGTTGCACGTCGTTGTAGACGTCCGCCTCGTTCATCACGACGCCCGCAGGAATGCCCGCCTGCTGCAGGCGGTGCATCACCCAGTACCGGTCGCGCTCCGCGGTCCACTTGCCGATGCACGCGTCGAGCGCGCGACGGTTTGCGTGGCGGCTCGCCATGTCGGCGAAGCGCGCGTCGTCGAGCAGGTCCGAGCGACGCATGATCGCGCACAGCGCGCGCCACTCGGCCTCGTCGCGCGCAGCGAACGTGACCCAACGGTCGTCGCCCTTGCAGCGATACACGTTGTGCGGCGCCAGCCAGAAGTGATCGTTGCCCATCTGCGACCACAGCCGGCCGTTCATACCGTAGTCCATCACGAATTCGCCGATCAGCGGCACGAAGTTCTCCGCCGTCGCCTGCTCGATCAGCAGGCCGTGGCCGGTCTGCTCGCGGTAGCGCAGCCCCATCATGAACGCGAACGCCCCGCCGATGCCCGACGCCGCATCCGACGGCACGCCGAGCGGGATGTACTCCAGGCTCAGGTCGGGGTACGTGCGGATCGCGGGGTGCCCGGCGACCGCCTCCATGAAGTGGCCCATGCTGCGCAACGTGCGGTACGGTCCGGTGACGCCGAAGCCCGGTACGCGGACCATGATCAACCGCTGGTTGATCTGCGACAGCCGCTCCCACGTGATCCCTTGCTTCTCGATGTTCGGCGGCAGGTTGTTCTCGATCAGCCCGTCCGCTTGCGCGACCAGCCGCTCGAACACTGAGCGTCCCTCGGGGCGGCTAAGATCGACTGTCATCGAGCGCTTGCCGCGGCCGTGGTGGTTGAAATGCGACGCGCGGTTCCACGGGTGCTCGCCCGGATCGTCGTCCGGGTAGCCGAGCCCCGACGTCCCGTTCGCGAGTGCGAGCGCCAGCTCGCGCGGTGGACGCGCGAGCTGGCCGCGCGTGCTCGGCGCGAAGTGCTGCAGCGACTCGATGCGAATCACCTCGGCGCCCCAATCGGCGAGTTGCATCGTCGCGTACGGCCCCGCGAGCACGACCGTGAAGTCGAGGATGCGCAGGCCCTCCAGCGGCAGCCCCGCGCGTGCCTGCGCCGGCTCGCGTCGCGCATCCGGGGCGCGAGCCGGAGCCGCGCCCGAAGTACGCAGGGCGCGATCCGGAGCCGCGCCCGCAGAGCGCAACACCTCGGCAGTGTGCTCCCCCAGCAGCGGCGCGCGGCGGCGTGTCGGCATCGGCTCGCCGGGGCGATGCAGCGTGAAGTGGTAGCCCGGATACGTCAGCGGACCGGTGACGGGATGGTCGATCTGCTGGAAGAAGCGCCGCTCGACGAAGTTCGGGTCGTCCAGCAGATCGGCGATCGTGTTGATGGGTGCGCCCAGCACGCCGTGCTGCATGCACGCCTGCAGGATGTCGGATTTCGTGTGCGTGAGCATCCACGGCAGCAGTAGCGCCGCGAACTCGTCGACGCGCTCGGGCTGCACGCGCGCCGCGAGCGTCGCCCACTCGGGCGTCTCGAGCAGCTCTGCGCGCTCGATCATGCGCAGCACGTCGTCGAGCCGCGCCGGGCCCGCGCCGAGCATGAACCAGCCGTCCGCGCACGGGTACGTGCCGCTGCCCACCGCTGACGCGAGCGCCGGCCGCGACGAGTAGCGCCCGTTGTACTGGTAGTACATCAGCCGCGCCAGCCGCAGATCGATCGAGTGCGTGGCCGTCTCGAAGATCGACACGTCGACGTGCTCGCCTTCGCCGCGCTGCGCCGCGGCGTGCAGCGCCACCGCCGTCGCGAGTGCGGCGACCATGCCGCTGTAGTAGCTCGTCTGCCGCCCCGCCAGCTTCAGCGGCTCATGGTCGCGCTCGCCGGACGCGAACATCACGCCGCCCAACCCGTACAGCGTGAGGTCCATGCCGTGGTAGTCGCGGTACGGTCCGTCCTGGCCGAAGTTGCTGATCGATGTCACCACGAGCCGCGGGTTCGCGGCGTGCAGCACCTCGTACCCGAGTCCCAGCCGCTCGAGCGTCCCCGGGCTGAAGTTCTCGACCAGCGCGTCGGCGTCGCGTGTGAGCTCCAGCAGCTGCGCGCGTCCCGCCTCGGTCTTGAGGTCGAGTACGACCGAGCGCTTGTTCGTGTTCAGGAACATGAACAGGCCGCTGCGCTCGGGTCCCGGCTCGTCGCCGTAGAACGGCGGCAGCGTGCGCGCGATGTCGCCGCCGGGCGGCTCCACCTTGATCACGTCGGCGCCGTAGTCCCCCAGCAGGCGCGTGCAGAACGGCCCCGCGGCGTGGTGCGTGAGGTCGAGCACGCGCACGCCGGCCAGCGGCATCGGTGTCGGCATCGGTCGCCGCCTTTCACTCGCGCGTGCCTACTCGCCGCGCACGCGCGCGAGCAGCGCGTCCTCCCAGCCGAAGTCGAAGCTGCGCGTGCGATCCAGTCCCTCGCGCCGGTACCACTCGTACGTCTGCTCGACCATCGCCGGGAAGGTGTAGTCCGGTTCCCAGCCCGTGTCCCGCGTCAGCTCGTCGATGCTGAAGAACACGCTGCGGTTCCAGTGGTGCTCGTTCGGCGCCAGCCGCTGCAACAGGCTGTTGATTATCGCCTGGTTCTGCCAGCCTTGCTGCGGCGCGGATCGCGTCTCGATGTTCGCGCGGAACGTCGAGCCCTCCAGCCTGATGCGATCCGCGTAGATGTCGTCCATGACTGGCGCGGGGATGAACGCCTTCTCAGGCGTCACGCCGACGACGCGCGCGAACGTGTCGACGTAGCCCTCCGCGCTGTAGTAGTCCTTGCCCGTGACGTTGTAGCGCTTCCCGAACGTGTTCGGGTTGCCCATCATCATGCGCAGCGCCTTCGCCTCGTCGTCGACGTGCCCTACCTGGCCGAGCATCGTGCCGTCGCCCGGGATCAGCACCGGTCGCCCCTGCAACAGCCGGCTGAACATGCGCTGCTCCCGCTCCGGGATGATGTTGTTCGGCCCGAACACCATCGAGAACGCCGCGATGCTCGCCGGGAAGCCGTGCTCACGGTGCTCCTGCCACAGCCGCTGCTCGCACAGCAGCTTGTTGCGTCCGTACTCGGACTGGTGCGGGCCGAGGTCCACCGGGTGCGTGACGCGGATCGGCAGCAAGTCGCTCGGCGCGTAGATGACGGTCGAGCTCGCGAAGATGTAGTGCCGCACGCGCCCGCGAAATACCTCGATCATCGGCTCGATGTCGTCGATCGTGTACGCGCTGATGTCTTGCACGCAATCGAACTCCTCGTCGCGCAGCACCGCGCGCAGCTGCGCGTGATCGGTGCGGTCGGCGACGAGGCGACGCACGCCGAACGGGATCCGTGCCTCGCTCACCCCGCGGTTGAGAATCGTCACGGCGTGGCCGTGTCGCGCGAGCTCGTGCACGAGCGCGAGCCCGTTGAACCGCGTGCCGCCCATCACTAGGACGCGCATCGTGCCCTCCTCGCGCGCGCTACACCACGCCTGTTGCCCGCAGCGCGGCGTGCTCCGCCGGTGTGATCCCGAGCTCCGTGAGCACGGCCCGCGTGTCCTCGCCCAGCAGCGGCGCGCGCCGCCGGATCGACCACGGCGACGCGCTCAGCCGGTACGGCGCGCCCGGGTACACGAACGACGCGCCGAGCTCCGGATGCGTGACCTCCACCGCAAAGCCGCGCTCGCGGAAGTGCGGATCGTCGATCACCTCGTCCGGCGAGTAGATGATGCCGCACTGCAGGTTGCGCCGCTGCGTGCCGACGAAGAAGTCGTACGAGTCGATCGCGCCCGCGATAAAGTTCAGCGCGTCGCGCACCGCGCCGTAGATCGCCGCGTCCGTCCCGCCCTCCATCATCGCCGCGACCGAGATGTCGTGGTCGAGCGCAGCGCCGAGCTCGAGCAACGGCCATTGCTCGAACGCATCGCGCAGCCCGAGCTCATCGAGCCACGCGAGCATCGTCGCGATTTCGCGCGGGCGCCGCGGCGCCACGCCCGTCGTGACCCAGCGCCCGTCGCGCGCGCGCACCTGCACCCCCGCCGACGGGCGCGCCGAGGCGTGCCGGCCCGTCTGCCGCTGCACGGTCTCGCGCGCAACCAGCCACTGGTACGTCCCCGCCTCGGTCGTCACGTTCGATGCCGCATGCATGTTCACGTCGAGATGCTGGCCCTCGCCCGTGAAGTCGCGATGCAGTAGCGCCACGAGCACCGTCGCGACCGCCCAGTGACACCCCGTCTGGTAGCCCTGGTTGCCGCCGCCTCGCACGGGCGGCAGCGCGTGGTCGTCGTAGCCGCACGACCACGCCGGTCCCGCCCCCGCGAGGATCGTCAGGTCCGTCGCCGGCGCCCCCGCGCGCGGCCCACTGCGCCCGAACGGGGTGAGCGACGCCATGATCAGCCCCGGTTGCGCCGGCGCGAGGTCCGCGTAGTCGAGCCCCAGCGCGGCCATGCGCCCCGGCGGCTGGTCCTCCAGCAGCACATCCGCGCGTGCGACCAGGCGGCGAAACACGCCGCGGCCATCGCTCGTGTCGAGGCCGAGCGTCACGCTGCGCTTGTTCGTGTTGTAGTGCCAGAAGTACAGGCTGCGATCCGGGTGCGGCTCGTCGCGGTAGAACGGCGCGTAGCCGCGCGTCCGGTTGCCCCCCGGCGGCTCCACCTTTACCACCTCCGCGCCGAGGTCCGCAAGCAGCTTGCCGGCCCACGCGCCCGCCTCGTCGCACAGCTCCACCACGCGCAGGTCCGTGAGTGGCCCCGCCGCATCCGGCGCGTTCACAGCACACCCTCCGCGGTGAGCTCCTCGATCTCCGTGTCGCTCATGCCGAGCAGCCCGCCATACACCTCGCGATTGTGCTCGCCGAGGCACGGCGCGCCGCGCTCGATGCGCCAGTCCGTCCGCGACGCGTGCACCGGGATTCCGTCGACGCGCACCGCGCCCATCTCGGTGTGCCGCACCGTCGGCCACAGTCCCCACGCCGCGGTGGTTGCGTCCTCGTCGATGCGCTCGCCGGGGCGCTGCACAGCGGCCGCCGGCACGCCGCACGCTTCCAGCCGTGACTGCAGTGCGCGCGCGTCGAACGCCGCCGTCCACGCGCCGACGGCCGCCTCCAGCGCGTCCCGCCGCGCGAGCCGGCCGGTGAGCGTGGCGAGCGCTGCGTCGGCGGCCCACGGCGCGCGGATCTCCGTCGCGAGCGTCGCCCAGTCCGTGTCGTCGCGGCACGCGATCGCGATCCAGCAGTCGTCACCCGCGGCTGGATAGATGCCGTGCGGCGCCATCGATGGCGTGTTGTCGCGATTCGAGTCGATGCCGCTCGCCGTGCGCGTGCGTCGCCCGTTCACCGTGTAGTCGAGGATCGCCGTCCCCGTGAGCGTCGCCGCCGCCTCGGTCGCCGCGAGGTCCAGCCACTGCCCTTCTCCCGTGCGATGGTGGTGGTGCAGCGCGGCCAGCATCGCGATCGCACCGAAGTACGCGCCGCCGTGGTCCATGAACGAGTAGCCCCAGCCGGCCGGCGGCTGCCCGGCGAGCGCCGACGTGTGCGTGAGCCCGCTCACCGCCTGCACCACTGGTCCCCACGTCTTGAACGGCTGGTATGGACCGGTCGCACCGAAGCCGCAGTTCGACAGGTAGATGATGTCCGGCTTGATCGCGCGCAGCTGCGCGTAGCCGAAGCCCAGCCGCTCCATCACCCCCGCCGCGAAGTTCTCCGCCACCACGTCCGAGATCGCGACGAGCCGCGGGAAGAGCTCGCGCCCGCGCGCCGTTTGCAGGTTCAGCGTGACGCCGAGCTTCTCCACGTTGTGGTTGTTGAATGACCCGCCGAGGTTGTGCCCGCGCCGCTCGTCCACGTACGGCGGCGCGCCGCGCAGCACATCCCAGGCGCCCTTGTTCGCAGGGTTCTCGACGCGGATCACCTGCGCACCGAACGCCGCGAGAATGCGGCTCGCGCCCGCTCCCGCGAGCACACCGCTGAAGTCGCACACCCGGATTGACGCGAGCGCACGGCCGCCCATCGCCCTACGCCTTACGCAGATCCGCCAGCGCGATGATCTTCGCCTCCGGCCCGCGCGGCGTGAACTCCAGCGTCGCCACGTGGCCCAGCTTCATCACCTGCTTCACCATGCTCGTGCTGCCGGGGTTCACGAAGAGAATGCCCTCGTGCGTCTCGATCAGCGCCTCGTGCGTGTACCCGAAGACCACGATGTCCACCGACCGGTCGAACACGCCGAACACGTCATCGCGCAGCGATTTGCTCGGCATGTACTCCTTGTCGATGGCGCCTGGATACACGTCCTCCATCAGCCCCATCAGCTCGAGCTTGTGCACGACGCCGATCGTGTGCCCCTCGAGCTCCACGACGATCGGCTGGCTCACACGCGGCGCCGCCTCGACTGCCGTCGCGAAGAACGACGATGACGCGTGCACCGGCGCGATGCGCTCCAACCAATCGATGCACGACGGCACGTTGATGTCGCCCGCGTGCAGGATCACGTCCACGCCCTCGAACGCGGTGATCACCTCGGGCGGCGGCTCGGCGCCCATCGCCGGGATGTGCGTGTCGGAGATCAGGCCGATCTTCATGCGTGCGCCTCTTTCGAACACATGTGCGTCGAGCGCGCGCCGCCCCGAAACGCGGCGCGGCCGCGAGCGCGCCGAGCATAGCGGGTCGCGCGCCGCGCGTCCCGCGCGCCGGGGCCTACTCGCGCGCGAGCGTCGCGGAGATCGAGAACGCCGTGTCTGGCAGCGCCGTTGAGGTGTACGTCGCGGGCTATGTGCCGAACGCGGTGGACGCGCTGTTGTACGCGGAGCGCGCGCCGCCGTCTGTCGCGACGGCCATGTTGTTCAGTGCCGACGCCGGGTTGCTCGCATCGCCGTCGGCGTTGGTGTTGTACACGAGCCAGTACGTCGTGTTGGTGGCAAGCCGCACGCTCGCGCCGCCCGGCGTCAGCACGCCCGTGACCTGGTTCCACGCGTTGCCGGTCAGCGTGCCCACGGCACTCCTGCCGATGAGCGTGCCGGGCTCGTTGCCCGCGGTGTTGCTGTAGACCGCAAGCTGGAACTGGCGGTCGCCCGTGTCGGCGTTGAGCGGCGTGCGCACGTACACGCTCATCGACTGCACCGTGCCTGCGCGCCTGCCCATCGCGGACTGCATGTCGGTGATGTAGCTCGCATCACCCGAGTCCGCGCGATCGCCGATCGCGATGTGGCCCAGCGTGCCGTTTGCGCCGCCTCCGGCGCCGCCACCACCGCCCGCCGGCGCGTGCGTCCCGCGGATCGAGAGTTGCGTGTCCGGCTGTAGCGTGATCGACCCGAACGTCGATGGCCAGCTGCCATACGCGCGCGCCCGCCACGCCGACGTGAACCCGCCGCCGAACGCCACCGCGACGTCGTTCATCCCCGGCTCCGCGGCGTTCGTGTTGTGCACCAGCCAGTACACCGTGCCCGGCGGCAGCGCCGCTGCGATCGGCACGCTGCTCCATACGTTCGGCGCGAGCGTGCCTTCACGGCTCGGCGCGATGCGCGTCGTCGGCGCGCCGCTGCGTCGATGGAGGCACGTACCCACCAGTCTGGCGGACGACCGTCAAGATCGGTCCCAGTGGGTGCCCGATCGCTCGCGCGATCTCGCTGAACGACTGTCCAGATGCCCACATCCGCCACAGCACCTGGCGCAGTTCGTCGGACATCCCGGGTCGGCCCGGCTTGGCCATGCAACACCTCCCTGCATCCGGATGGGGTTGCACTGACCAGTTGAATTCACCGGACGATTCGCTAAGGATCGCGCGCCTGCCGCGTGACCCCGCGCCGTGCGTGCGCGCCTACTCGACGCGCACACTCGCCTTCGTGATCGACAGCGCTTCGCTCGGCCGCCCGCTCTCGGACCCGCGCGCCTCCAGCGCCTGCATCACCGGCATGCCATCGACGACCGCGCCGAAGATGCTGTGCTTGCCGTCGAGCCACGGCGTCGGCACGAACGTCAGGAAGAACTGGCTGCCGTCCGTCCCGGGCCCTGCGTTCGCCATGCTCAGCAGGCCCGGGCGGTCGTGCCGCACCTCGCGCGAGAACTCGCCGTCGTACTGGTAGCCGGGCCCGCCGGTGCCCGTCCCGAGCGGGCAGCCGCCCTGCGCCATGAACTCCGAGATCACACGGTGGAAGCGCAGCCCGTCATAAAACCCGAGCCGCGTCAGGTAAAGCGTGCTCGTCACGTGCATCGGCGCGACCTCGGGCATTAGCCGTACGCTCATCGCGCCGAGGTTCGTATCCAGGTTCCAGAAGTAGCTTGCCCCTGCGTCGAAGCTGGCCACCGGCGGCCGCGTGAGGCGCGTGCGCCAGCCCGGCGCCGATTTGTCGACACCCTGCTCCGCGATGAACTGGTCGATGGCTTCGATGGCGGCATCCGGCACCGGCGGCTCCCCCCCTGTGTCACGCGTTCGCCGGGCGCATGCCCGGGCGATCGAGGATACGCCCACGGTGCGCCCCGGCAATCTGCGTGTACCACCCGGCGTAACGCCACGCCAGGCGCCACCCGTCGCTGCTACCATCCTCGCCGCATACCGCCGGCGTCGCGGCGGGGGCGAGGAGCGGGACCATGGGCACCCCCAACGAGCAGGTCACCGCGTGGCTCGCGGCGTTCGGCGGCGCACTCGAACGCTGCGACGTCGACGCCGCGGCCGCCTGCTTCCAGGACGAGAGCTACTGGCGCGACCTCGTCGCGTTCACCTGGAACATCACCACCGTCGAACACCGCGCCGGCGTGGCCGCGATGGTCGCGGCGCGCGCCGGCGACGCCCGCGCGACCGCCTGGCAGCTCGACGGCGATGCCACCGAGTCGCACGGCCTCGTCGAGGCCTGGCTCACCTTCGAGACGGCCGTCGGCCGCGGCATCGGCCACGTGCGCCTGCGCGACGGGCGCTGCTGGACGCTGCTCACCACGCTGCAGGCGCTCACCGGCTTCGAGGAGCAGCAGGGCCCCACGCGCCCGCTGGGCGTCGAGCTCGGCGGCGTCAAGGGGCGCGTCACCTGGCAGCAGCGGCGCGCCCGCGAGCAGGCCGCGCTCGGCACGAGCACCCAGCCCTACGTGCTCATCGTCGGCGGCGGGCAGGGCGGCCTCGGCCTCGGCGCCCGCCTGCGCCGCCTCGGCGTCCCGGCGCTGATCGTCGATCGCAACGCGCGGCCCGGCGACTCGTGGCGCAACCGCTACGACTCCCTGACGCTGCACGACACCGTGTGGTTCGACCACATGCCGTACATCCCCTTCCCCGCCCACTGGCCCGTCTACACGCCGAAGGAGCAGATGGGGGACTGGCTCGAGATGTACGCGAAGGTCATGGAGCTGCACTACTGGGGCAGCACCGAGTGTAAGCACGCGAGCTACGACGAGGCGGCCGCCACCTGGAGCGTGACGGTGGACCGCGCCGGCGATACCGTGGTGCTGCAACCCGCGCAGCTCGTGCTCGCGACCGGCATGTCCGGCCTGCCCAACTTCCCCGCGCTCCCCGGCGCCGAGCGCTTCACGGGCGATCTCTATCACTCGAGCGCGTATCGCTCGGGCGCACCCTACCGCGGCAAGCAGTGCGTCGTGCTCGGCGCGAACAACTCCGCGCACGACATCTGCCAGGACCTGTGGGAGCACGACGCCGCCGTCGTCACGATGGTCCAGCGCTCGCCGACAACCGTCGTGCGCGGCGGCATGGGCGGCGGCAATTCCAACTACTCGGAATCCGCGCTCGCGCGCGGCATCACCACCGAGCGCGCCGACCTGATCGCGGCCTCGACGCCCTACCGCATCGCGCCCGCCGCCGCGATCGAGGCGACGCGCCGCATGGTCGAGGCAAACGCGGACTTCTACGCCAGCCTTGAAGCCGTCGGCTTCAAGCTTGACCAGGGCGAGGACGGCAGCGGCGTCGGCATGAAGTACCAGCGCCGCGGCTCCGGTTACTACATCGACGTGGGCGCTTCCGCGCTCGTCGCGTCGGGCGCGATCGCACTGCGCAGCGGCGTCGGCATCGAGCGCTTGGAGCCGCGCTCCGTCGTGCTCACCGACGGCAGCGAGTTGCACGCCGACCTCGTCGTGCTCGCGACAGGTTACGGGCCGATGAACGGGTGGACCGCGAAGCTCATCTCGCCGGAAGTCGCCGATCGCGTCGGCAAGGTGTGGGGGCTCGGCTCCGACACCGCGTACGACCCGGGGCCCTGGGAAGGCGAGCTGCGCAACATGTGGAAGCCCACGCAGCAGCCCGGTCTGTGGTTCCACGGCGGCAACCTCGCGCAGTCGCGCTACTACTCCCGGTACCTCGCGCTGCAGCTGAAGGCCCGCTACGAGGGCATCTCCACGCCGGTGTACGCGCTGCCGGAGGTGCACCACCGGATGTAGCGGCGCGTGCGCGTGTTTGCGCTGCGCGCGACGGGGGTGACGGATGCGACCGGACGAAGCACGAGCGTGAAGGGCGTGCGCCCGCGCGCGCTCTTCTGGGGCTGGTACGTCGCGCTCGGCGGCGCGGCCAGCAACTTCCTCGTCATCGGCGTCGCGACGTTCGGCTTTGGCGTCTTCGTCACGCCCATGCGCGAGGAGCTCGGCTGGTCGGTCGCGGCCATCTCCGCCGGCGTCTCGCTGCGCAGCTTCGAGCAGGGGCTGCTCGCCCCCGTCACCGGCCTGCTCGTCGACCGCCTCGGCCCGCGCCGCATGGCGCTGTTTGGCCTGCTCACGCTCGTCACCGGTCTGCTGCTCTTCTCGCAGGCGCGCAGCCTGCCGATGTTCTACTCCGCCAGCCTCGTGATCGCGCTCGGCCAGAGCCTCGCGTCGTTCCCGCCGTTCTCTGCGCGGCTCATGGCGTGGTTCGTGCGCAAGCGCGGCCGCGCGATGGGTGTGCTCAACACTGGCAACGGCGCCGGCTACCTCGCCGCGCCGCTGCTCGCGCTGCTGCTTGGCGTCCTCGGCTGGCGCTCCACGCTGCTCATCGCCGCCGTCGTCATCCTCGCCATCGGCCTGCCGCTCACCGCGCTGCTTCGCGACCTGCCCGAGGACCGCGGCCTGCTCCCCGATGGCGAGCGCCTCGTCGAGGGCGCCGCCCCCGCGCGTCGCGCCGCGCAGAGCGGCATGACCGCGCGCGACGCCCTGCGCACGCCCGCGTTCTACTTGCTCGTGCTCGCGAACGCGTCCACGGGCTCCATCGGCGCGTGGATCGTGCTGCAGGTCCCCCACTTCGAGAACGTCGGCTTCTCGCTCGAGACCGCGGCCCTGCTGAGCGGCCTGTACGGCGTGGTGCAGCTCGGCCTGCGCGTTAGCATCGGCTGGCTCGGCGATGTCTTCGGCCGCCGCCGCATGTACATCTTCTCGTTCGTGCTGCAGGGCATCGGCATGGTCTGCTTCGCGCAGCTCACTGCGGACCGGCTGTGGCTGCTGCCGCTGTACTACCTCACGTTCACCGTGGGGCAGGCCGGCTGGGTCGTGCTCGGGCAGACGATGGTCGCCGACTACTTCGGCGTCGCGCGCTTCGCGACGCTGCGCGGCTTCGCGAGCACGCTGCAGACGCCCGTCGGTGTCGCCCTCCCCGTGCTCGCGGGCGTGACGTTCGACCGCACGGGCAGCTACGCCACGATCTTCACGATCTACGGCGTGCTCGCCGCGACCGGCGCGATCTGGGTCCTGCTCATCCGCCGCCCGCTATGGGCGACCCTCGAGCAGCAACGCGTCGAGCGACAGCCCGCTCTCGCAGCCGGCCCCGACCGCTCGTCGTAGCGCTCCGCGACCTCGCCCCGCCTTGCCGAGAAGAGAGCGGGCAAGGAGGTTGCGCGAGCGTACAAACGCCGCGCGGTGCACTTCGGCAGCGACAGTGCTCCGCCGGAGTCGGAGGGAGAACGGCTGTCGCCGCCAGTAGCTGTGGCCCTCCGGCAGATCCGGAGGGGGAGCGGCCGCCGCCTAGTAGCAGATGGCCGGCTGCGTCCGCGGCCTTTTACGAGGAAAGCAGAGGGTCACCAAATTGGCACGACAACCCCCCCTTCCGGGGGGCTTTTCGAACCTGCAGGGGTTGGAGCGGGAGACGAGATTCGAACTCGCGACCCTTTGCTTGGGAAGCAAATGCTCTGCCAGCTGAGCTACTCCCGCTCGCCAGCGATGATACCGCGCCACGCCGACTAGGCATCCCCCTGTGCGCCTTTGGCGGGCTACACTCCCGCGGCTGATGATGGAGAGGCATGGCATCGAGGCGCGTAGAGAGCCATCCAGTGCGACGGTGCTGACGCAGGCCAAGACCGAGAGGTCAGGGCAATAGGCAGGGCGCCTGCTACCGCCCCTCCCGCGGCGCCGAGCGCTGCCGGGCGCGTCGCGTGGCGTCCAGCACCACCTTGCGCAACCGCACCGACAGCGGCGTCACCTCCAGGCACTCGTCCGGGCGCAGCATCGCCAGCGCCTGCTCCAGCGAGAACGTGCGGTGCGCGTCCAGCTTCTCCGTCTGCTCCGAGGTCGACGCGCGCATGTTCGTCAGCTTCTTTTCGCGCGTCGGGTTCACGTCCAGGTCGTCGGCGCGCGCGTGCTCGCCGATGATCATGCCCTCGTACACGTCGGCTCCCGCGCCGAGGAACAGCTGCCCGCGGTCCTGCAGGCTGAGCAGCGCGAACGCCGTCGTCTGGCCACTGCGGTCCGCGACGAGCGCACCGGTCGCGCGCATGCGCAGCTCGCCGCTCCACGGCTCGTAGCCTTCGAACACCGAATGCGCGAGCCCCGTGCCGCGCGTCTCCGTCAGAAACTCCGCGTGGAAGCCGATCAGCCCGCGTGACGGCACCCTGTAGTCCAGCCGCACGCGCCCACTGCCGTGGTTCACCGTGCGCTCCAGCCGCCCCTTGCGCGCCGCCAGCAGCCCCAGCACGGCGCCGAGGTACGCTTCCGGGATGTCCACCGCCAGCCGCTCGACCGGCTCGTGCAGCCGCCCCTCGATCGTGCGCGTCACCACCTCCGGCCGGCCCACCGTCAGCTCGAAGCCCTCGCGCCGCAGCGTCTCGACGAGCACCGCGAGCTGCAGCTCGCCGCGGCCCTGCACTACCCATGCGTCCGGGCGGTCCGCGTTCTCGATGCGCAGCGAGACGTTGCCCACAGCTTCCGCGTCCAGGCGGCTCTTCAGCAGCCGCGCCGTCAGCAGCGTGCCCTCGCGCCCTGCCAGCGGCGACGTGTTGATGCCTAGCGTCAGCGCCAGGCTCGGCTCGTCGACGCGGATCACCGGCAGCGGCCGCGGGTCCGCCGGGTCCGCCAGCGTCTCGCCGATCGTCACGTCCGCGATCCCCGCCACCGCGATGATTTCGCCAGCCGCCGCGCTCTCCGCCTCCACGCGCTCCAGCGCCTCCGTCAGGTACAGCTCGCTCACGCGTGCTGCCTCGATTGCGCCATCCTGGCGGCACCATGCGATCGGCTGGCCGCGGCGGATCGTCCCCTGCACCACGCGGCAGATCGCGAGCCGCCCGACGTACGGCGACGCGTCGAGGTTCGTCACCAGCGCTTGTAACCCGTGCCCCGGCGTGTAGCGCGGCGCCGGCACGTGCGCGAGCAGCACGTCGAGCAGCGGCTGCAGGTCCGTTCCCGCCTCGCCCGCGTCGAGTGACGCGAGCCCCGCGCGCGCGTTGCAGTACACGATCGGGAACTCGAACTGCTCCGCGCTCGCGTCGAGGTCCAGGAACAGCTCGTAGACCTCGTTGACCACCTCCGCGACGCGCGCGTCGGGGCGGTCCACCTTGTTCACCACCAGCACCACGGGCAGCTGCGCCTCCAGCGCCTTGCGCAGCACGAAGCGTGTCTGCGGGAGCGGCCCCTCACTCGCGTCGACCAGCAGCAGCGCACCGTCCACCATCGTCAGCGCTCGCTCCACCTCGCCCCCGAAGTCGGCGTGGCCGGGCGTGTCCACGATGTTGATCTTCACCCCCCGATACCGCACCGTCGTGTTCTTTGCGAGGATCGTGATCCCCTTCTCGCGCTCGAGGTCTGTCGAGTCCATCACCCGGTCCGGCAGCGTGACGTGCGCGCCGAGCAGCCCCGCCTGCTTGAGCAGCGCGTCGACGAGCGTCGTCTTGCCGTGGTCGACGTGCGCGATGATCGCCACGTTGCGCAGGTCCTCGCGCATGGCAAAGTCGCCGCCCTTGCTGTCGAGCAGGCGCGCGGCGCCCGGACCGGGCACGGGGGCGACGGAGAGCTGGGGCTCGGCCAAGGGCGGCTCCGGTTCGAGCATGCAGGGATCGCGAGCATCGAGCGTAGCACGGCGCCGCCGCTCGCTCTCTCTCCCCCTGGGGGAGCGGGGGTCAAGGGTGAGGGCGCCCGCATCCGCCTGTACCATGCCCCGTGGCGCGCGCGCGCACGCGCTCCGCCTCTCCCTCGTCCCCGTGGGGGAGAGGGGGCCGGGGGTGAGGGTTCCGCGCGCAGGCGTCTGAAGCGTCGCCGCACGTGCGAACCCCGCCACGCCCCGTCGGGGAGCGCGAGGGGCGCAGCCCCTCGCAGAAGATGTTTGGGTGGGCGGGTCTTCCGGCCCACAGGGCCGTCGATAGCCCGTCCGGATGCGCGCAACAGGAAGGTCCCCGCTGATGGCGTGGATCCGCAACCGTCCGCTCGGCCTCGTCTACCGCGACCTGGCGCAGGCTCACGCCGGCTACACGCTGTTCTCGAGCGTCGAGGGCGACCACGCGACGCTCCTCGACCCCGACGGTTGCATCGTCCACCGCTGGGTGCACCCGGAGGGCATCCAGTACGCGCGGCTCCTGCCCGACGGGCACCTGCTCTTCCACACCAGCAACCCCGCCCACACGCTCTCGCCCGAGCAGCTCTCGCCCGTCGGCGTCACCGGCGGCGCAGCCCACGCGCTCATCGAGCTCGACTGGGACGGCACGCGCGTCTGGGAGTACCGCCACACGCAGATGCACCACGACTTCGTACGCCTGCCGAACGGCAACCACGTACTGCTGTTCTGGGAGGTCCTCCCCGACGAGGTGCGCCGCCAGGTGCGCGGCGGCTTCCAGCGCCCCGATGACCCGGACGTCATGCTCGGCGATGTCGTGCGCGAGCTGACACCGGCCGGCGACGTCGTGCGCGAGTGGCGCTCGTGGGAGTACTTCGACTACGCGCAGGACGTGCTCTGCCCGCTCGAGCGGCGCCACGAGTGGACGCACACCAACGGCATCTCCGTCACCCCCGACGGCCGCTGGCTGCTCAGCTTTCGCCAGACCGACACCGTGGCCATCGTCGATCCCGCGACCGGCAGCTTCGACTGGAAGTGGGGGCCCGGCGTGCTCTCGCACCAGCACCACCCCACGATGCTGGAGAACGGCCACGTGCTGCTCTTCGACAACGGCCCGCACCGCCGCGGCGGCCCCGGCTACTCGCGCGTCCTCGAGGTCGACCCCGCGACGAACGAGATCGTGTGGCGCTACCAGGCGCCCGTCATCCTCGCCTTTATGAGCTTCATGGTCAGCGGTGCCGAGCGCCTCCCCAACGGCAACACGCTCATCACTGAGGGCGCGACCGGCCGCCTCTTCGAGGTCACGCCCGAGGGCGAGACCGTCTGGGAGTACGTCAGCGGCTTCACCTTCGAAGCGCGCTTCGGTCCCACGCCCGCCGTCTTCCGCGCGCACCGCTACGCGCTCGACGACTCGCGCTTCGCGGGCCGCTCGCTCGACCCCGCGCGCTGGGCCGAGGCCACGCGTCGCCTCGCGCAGGGGGAGCGTCCGTACTGAGCTCGCCCCCCCTCGCCCCGCCTTAGCGGGGAGGGGGGGGGCGAGCTCAGCGCCGGCGTCGTTTGCGACACTCCCTGATTGCGGCCGGGCCACGCCCGCTGGCAAGCTGCGGCGCAGTGACGAGCGCCTCATCGTCCGTCCCGGGCGCTGCGCCTGCCCCCGCCGCGCCGCCCGCCGTCGTGGTCGTGCACGGGCAGGGCGTCGATCGCGCACCCGGCACGTTCATCGCCTCCGTCGCCCACGGCATCGGCGCCGCGCTCGAGGGGCACGGCGGCCGCGTGCGACCGCGCGTCCGCGACGCGCACGGCCGCGCCACTGCCGAGCTCGACGTGACGACGCCCGCCTGGCATGGCGCGCACCCGGTCCGCTACCGCTTCGTCGAGGCGTTCTGGGACCGCGCGTTCCCCTCCCCCAGCCGCAGCGTCGTGCTGCGCTGGTCGCTCGCCAGCGCGCGCCGCCAGGTGCGCCACTCCTTCACGCTGTTGCACGATCCCACCAACCGCTGGCGCGGCGGCCGCTGGCAGCCCGACGCCGACGACGAGCCGTGGACCCCGAGCCTGAGCGTGCGCCTGCTCTTCCGCATCGAGCTACTGCTCGTCAGCGTCGCGCTCGCCGTCGCGTGGCTCGCCGGCTGGCCCATGCTCGCGCTGCTCTGGCTGCTCAGCGTGCTCGACGGCACCCCCGGGCTGCGCATGTTCGGCCTGTGGGGCCGCCTTTCCGACGCACTGCGCGCGCTCGACCCCTTCCTCACGCGCGTGCTCGGCGACTTGCAGCGCTACGTCGAGCACGCGCACTGGGCCGCCGCCGCGCGCGAGCAGGTCGACGCGTCGCTGCTCGAGCTGCTCACCGACGACGTCGTCGCCGACATCACGCTCGTCGCCTTCTCCGCGGGCTGCGGCGTCGCGTACGACGCGCTGCTCGAGGGCGGGCGCCTGGGCGACGCGTGGGCCGCGCGCGAGGCGAGCGGGTCGGCCGTCACGAAGCTGACGCTGATCACCGTCGGCTCCGCCGTGAACCGCTACTGCGTGGCCTCCACGCGCGCCCGGCTCCCGTTCGCGCGGCGCTTCGCGAACCGCCCGCTCGACTCGCGCATCGTCGGCCGCCGCGCCCCCGCCGCCACCCCCGAGG
The DNA here is from genome assembly GCA_016875695.1 of Chloroflexota bacterium. Lineage (GTDB taxonomy): Bacteria > Chloroflexota > Dehalococcoidia > UBA2979 > UBA2979 > SHYP01. Next base: position 24,269 of record VGPB01000003.1, read on the forward strand.
CCGAGTGCGCCGAGACCGACCGCCTCCGCGCGCGTTTCTTCTGGCTCAACGTCCACGCGCGCCTGGACTTCGTACCCGCGGGACCGCTGCTCCTGGCTGCGCGCGCCGCGTCCGGCCTCGACGCGGCGCAGCTCAAAGAGCGCCAGGTGATCAACTTCGACAACCCTCTGCAGGACCATGGCGGCTACTTCACCAACGCCGAGCTCGTGCTGCTGCGCCTCGTGCGCGCCATGACCGGCGGCGACTACCCGTGGCCCCGCCGCGACGCCGCAGGCGCCGTCGACGAGGCAGCGCTCGCGCCCGAGCAGCGCGGTCGCGCCGACTGGGCCTACGACGGCGCACGTCGCTGCGTGCCGCGCGTGGCGCGCCTGCAGCTCGTGCGTGCCGTCGTCGGCGGGGTCTGGTTGCTGCACGTCGTCGCGCTCGCCGTCTCCGCAAGCTGGCGCGCCGCCTGCGCCGGGGCCGTATAGGCCACCGGCCGCTGGCTCTCGGACCGCTTCCTCCCCCGCTCGAGGCGGTCGGTGCGCTCTTCGCGGGCGACACGTTCGAGGTCGTCGCCCCAGCCGCCGGCGCTGCGCTGATCGTCTTCGGCTCGCTCGTGCTCGACCTCGCGCTCGAGCGCCTGCTGCGCGAGCGCACGTTCCCGGAGCTCGACGTCTGACCCGGTCGCCGCTGCCTGCCGCACCGCGGCGGGTGACGCGGGCGCACCGCCCGCGCTAGAGTCGCCCCCGCATGCGCACCGCGGCCCCGCGATGACCGGGGGCGCCCGCCCCGCCGCGATGCGCACGGCGAACCCGCGGCTGCCGGTCACGCGAGTGACCCGCTACGAGTGGAGCCCCGCTTGGCGTTCACGAAAGTCGACCACGTCGCCATGCTCACAGACGATCTCGAGAACGCGCGCCACGTCTTCTGCGACGGCTGGGGGCTCGCCGTCGACGAGCTGCGCTCGCCCTGGCCGCAGGGCCGCCCCGGCACCTTCGAGGACGTCACCAGCATCGAGATCCCCATCGGCGAGATGTTCCTCGAGATCAGCCGCCCCAACGACACCACGAGCGACGCCGCGCGCTTCGTCGCCGAGCGCCGCGCCGGCATGTATCACATCGCGATCGCCTCGAACGACCTCGAGGCGGACGTGGTCCGGCTGCAGTCGCGCGGCGCGCGTCTCGCCGAGCCGTGGGGCGGCCGCGGACCCGTGTTCTTGGACCCGGCGATGACGCTGGGCCTGCGCATTCGCCTCGTCCCCGACGAGGGCTACTACCCGCACCCTGCCTACCGCGGCGACGGCATCTTCACCGGCATGGGCCACGTCGGCATCGCCGCGCGCAGCGCCGACGAGGTGCGCGCGCTCTTCGGCGGTATCTTCGCGCTCGACGAAGACCACTCGCGCGAGCGCGGCGGCGAACCGCCGCCGTCGCCCGCCGCAGACCGCGAGCGCCGCGAAGCCGACGACCCCGTGTACATCGTCGAGTTCCCGCTCGGCGGCACGGTGATCGAAGTGAGCATCCCCACCACCACCGACAGCGGTACCGCGCGCCTCGTCGCGACGCGCGCGCCGCTCGGCGCCGTCTACCACCACATCTGCCCGTACGCTCCCGATGTCGCGCGCTCGGCCGACACGGGGCGCGCCGCCGGCCTGCGGCAGATCGGCACCACGCCACTGCGCGACCCAGCGGCCCCGCAGCGCGTCGACGTCGCATGGTTCCATCCGCGTACCTGCGTCGGCACGCTTATCGAGATCTGGAACCGGCCGCCCGGGCACGACCACGCGCTCCAGTGGCGTCGCCTGCAACCGTAACTCGTCCCCGCACGCGAAAGGCCCACGATGATTCGCAGCTTCGACGGCAAGTCCCCGCGCATCCACCCCACCGCGTTCGTCAGCGAGGCCGCGTACGTCATCGGCGATGTCGTGATCGGACCCTACTCCAGCGTCTGGCCGGGCACGATCATCCGCGGCGACCACCACACGATCACCATCGGCGCGTACGTCGACATCCAGGACAACTGCGTCGTGCACGCCGACTCGGACGCTACGTACGGTGACTACGTGACGCTCGGCCATCACGTGATCTGCCACGCGAAGACCATCGCCACGCACTGCCTCGTCGGCAACGGCGCCGTCGTCAATGGCGACGCCGAGGTTGGCGAGTACTCGATCGTCGCCGCCGGCTCCGTCGTGCTCGAGCGCGAGCAGTTCCCGCCGCACTCGTTCGTGACCGGCGCGCCCGCCACCGTCAAGCGCGCCACCGAGGAGCGCCACCATCGCATGATCCGCGGCACCGCCGAGGGCTACGCCAAGAACGGCCAGCAGTTCAAGGCCGCCGGCCTCGGCGACGTGCCCGCCGAGTTCCTCATGAAGGAATGAGCCGCCGGGGGTGACGCACCCCTGCTTCGTCTCCGACGCCTTCACCGACCGCGCGTTCGGCGGCAACCCCGCGGGCGTCGTGCTGCTCCAGCACGATCAGTGCGACGCGTGGATGCAGGCCGTCGCCGCCGAGTTGCGCCACTCCGAGACGGCATTCGTGCAGGACGCCGGCTCCACGCGCACGTTGCGTTGGTTCACGCCTACAGTCGAGGTCGACCTCTGCGGCCACGCCACGCCACGCTCGCCGCCGCGCACGTGCTCTGGACCGAGGCCGGCGCGCCCCCCGACGCGCCGCTGCGCTTCCAGGCCCGCAGCGGCACGCTCAGCTGCACGCGCGACGCGGCCGGCGACGTGCAGCTCGACTTCCCGATCGACATCCCCCACCCCGGCCAGGACCCCCCGCCCGCGCTGATCCACGGTGTGGGCGTGCACCCGCTGCACGTGCTGCGCGGCCGCTTCGACTACCTCGTCGAGGCGCGCTCCACCGCCGATGTGCGCGCCGCGCGGCCGGACCTCGCTGCGTTCGCCACGCTCGACGCGCGCGGCGTGTGTATCACCGCGCCCGGCGACGCCGCAAGCGACAGCGACCTTGTCTCGCGCTTCTTCGCGCCCGCCGTCGGCATCGACGAGGACCCGGTCACGGGCTCCGCGCAGTGCATGCTCGCGCCGTACTGGGCGAGCGACTCGGCCGCGGAGAGCTGCGCGCCGCGCAGCTCTCCGCGCGTGGCGGCCGGCTGCACGTGCGCGTCGCCGACGTCCGGGTGCTACTGAGTGGGCGCGCGGTGACCGTGCTGCGCGGCACGCTCGACTGACCTGCGAACGATCCGCGAACACACGCGCGCGCCCCTGTCCCCTAGGTGTAGTGACCACGAACCTGTGAGAGCCGACTGACCGGCGGGAGGCCACCGAGCGAGCCATGGGGCTTGCGTCAGTTGTACTAGCGCAGCCAGCCGGCGAGGGCACGAGCGCGATGGGCGCTGGTGGGGTAGGCGAAGGCGTAGGCCCACGTGCGGAGCAGCACCTGGATGAAGCGTTCGGCCTTGCCGTTGGTGCGCGGCGTGTAGGGGCGGGTGCGCAGGTGACGCAGACCAAACGCGGCGCAGGATGCTCGCCAGGCTCCGGACAAGTACACAGGCCCGTTGTCCGTCATCACCGCCTCCACCTCGACACCTTGCTCGCCGTACCAGACGCAGGCCCGCTCGAGGAAGGCGACGGCGTCCACCGCGCGGTCGGTGCGCAGGACGTTGGC
>VGPB01000004.1 GCA_016875695.1 Chloroflexota bacterium
CGCGTGACGCCGCGGTCGATGCGCCGGTCAGCATCGCCTCTACCGTGCGGCACCGGGCCTCGTACGAATAGCGCATGCGCCGGGGCGGGGTAGCATCACTCATCGGGACCTCCTTCGGAACTCGGAGCTTTCGCAACCCCAAGTCTCGTCGGAGGTCCCCCTGCAGTCAGCCGTCTCGCTGGTATGTAATCAGTACAGCTACGAGTGGCGCGGGGCCGCACCACGCTCGGTGGCCGCCCGTCGGCCGCTGGCGCTGGCTCCGGATCCGCACGATACTGGCGCGGATCCTGAGCCAACGCCCCCGGAGCAGCTATGCCCTACGAGGAGAAACTCGACTACCTTGCCGCGCTGAAGCGCCGTGCCGCGCTCGGCGGTGGCCAGGACCGCATCGACGCCCAGCACGAGCGCGGCAAGCTCACCGCCCGCGAACGCATCGCCCAGTTGGTGGACCCCGGGACCTTCCAGGAGATCGACGCCCTGGCCGTCGAGTGGGACGAGAACGAGTCCGACGCCGAGCGCTTCTACGGCGACGCCGTCGTGACCGGCTGGGGCCGCGTCGAGGGCCGGCCCGTGTACGTCTTCGCGCAGGACTTCACGCTCTTCGGCGGCTCGCTGTCCGAAGTCGTCGCGGAGAAGATCGCGAAGACCATGGACCTGGCGACGCGCACGGGCACCCCCGTCGTCGGCCTGAACGACTCGGGCGGAGCACGCATCCAGGAGGGCGTAGGCTCGCTCGCCGGCTACGGCAGCATCTTCCTGCGCAACGTGCAGGCCTCCGGCGTGATCCCGCAGATCAGCGTGATCATGGGGCCCTGCGCCGGCGGCGCCGTCTACTCGCCCGCGATCACAGACTTCATCTTCATGGTCGAGGGCACCTCCCAGATGTACATCACGGGCCCCGACGTCATTCAGAGCGTCACGGGCGAGCGCACGACGTTCGAGGAGCTGGGCGGCGCGATGTCGCACGCCGCCAAGTCCGGCGTCGCGCACTTCGCCGCGGAGAACGAGCAGGACTGCCTCGACGACGTGAAGCGCCTGCTCTCTTTCCTGCCCTCCAACAACATGGCCGACCCGCCCGTCGCCGCCGCCGACGACGATCCCGCCCGCCGGATCGACGACATCCTGCAGGTAGTGCCCGACGACGAGCAGCTCCCCTACGACGTGCGCGACGTGATCGAGCGGCTCGTCGACCACCGCGACTTCCTGGAGGTGCATCAGCACTTCGCGCAGAACATCGTCGTCGGCTTCGCGCGCATCGACGCGCACTCGGTCGGCATCGTCGCCAACCAGCCGATGTACCTCGGCGGCGTGCTCGACATCGACTCGTCGCGCAAGGCAGCACGCTTCGTGCGCTTCTGCGACGCGTTCAACATCCCGATCGTGACGCTTGTGGACGTGCCGGGCTACCTACCGGGCGTCGCCCAAGAGTACGGCGGCATCATCGCCCACGGGGCGAAGCTGCTCTACGCCTACGCCGAGGCGACCGTGCCCAAGGTCACCGTAATCACCCGCAAGGGCTTCGGCGGCGCCTACGACGCGATGGGCTCGAAGCACCTCGGCGCCGACGTGAACTACGCGTGGCCGGGCGCCGCGATCGCCGTCATGGGTGGCGGCCAAGCCGTCAACATCATCAGCCGCCGCGAGATCCAACAGGCCGCCGATCCCGACGGGGCGCGCGTGCAGCTCGTCGCCGACTACAAACGCCGCTTCGAGCACCCCTACATCGCGGCCGCGAAGGGCTACATCGACGATGTGATCGACCCGCGCGATACCCGGGCAAAGATCGCCCACGCGCTGGAGATGCTGCGCAACAAAACGGACTCGCTGCCCGCGAAGAAGCACGGGAACATCCCGCTGTAACGCCGCCGCGGGCGGGCGCCGCGCGGCACGCACCAGGAGGCGCCGTGGCGAAAATCCAGGTCGCACATCCCGTCGTCGAGCTCGACGGCGACGAGATGGCGCGCGTGATGTGGTCGTTCATCAAAGAGCAGTTGATCCTGCCCTACCTCGACATCGACCTCAGCTACTTCGACCTCTCCATCGAGAGCCGCGACGCCAGCGACGACCGCATCACCGTCGAGGCCGCCGAGGCGATCCGCGAGCATCGCGTCGGCGTGAAGTGCGCGACCATCACCCCGGACGAGGCCCGCGTCAAGGAGTTCTCGCTCAAGAAGATGTGGCCGTCGCCCAACGGCACGATCCGCAACATCCTCGGCGGTACCGTCTTTCGCGAGCCGATCATCTGCCAGAACGTGCCGCGGCTCGTTCCGGGTTGGACGAACCCGATCGTGATCGGCCGCCACGCCTTCGGCGACCAATACCGCGCGACAGACTTCCGCGTGCCCGGCGCAGGCACGCTCACGATGACGTTCACGCCAGACGGCGGCGGTGAGCCGGTGAACTACCAGGTCTTCCACTTCCAAGGCGGCGGGGTCGCGCTCGGCATGTACAACCTCGACGACTCGATCCGCGGCTTCGCACAGGCGTGCTTCAACTACGGCCTGCAACGCGGCTGGCCCGTGTACATGTCGACGAAGAACACGATCCTCAAGGCCTACGACGGCCGCTTCAAGGACCTGTTCCAGGAGGTGTTCGACGCGGACTTCGCGGACCGCTTCCGCGACGCCAACCTCACCTACGAGCATCGCCTCATCGACGACATGGTCGCGCAGGCGCTGAAGTCCAGCGGGCGCTTCGTCTGGGCGTGCAAGAACTACGACGGCGACGTGCAGTCCGACATCGTCGCGCAGGGCTTCGGCTCGCTCGGCCTGATGACCTCCGTGCTGCTCACGCCTGACGGCGAGGTCGTCGAGGCCGAGGCCGCGCACGGCACCGTGACGCGGCACTTCCGCGAGCACCAGCGCGGCAACCCCACGTCGACGAATCCGATCGCGTCCATCTTCGCGTGGACACGCGGGCTCGCGCACCGCGCGCAGCTCGACGCGAACGCCGAGCTCGCGCGCTTCGCGACCACGCTCGAACGCGTGTGCGTCGACGCGGTCGAGTCCGGGCACATGACGAAGGACCTCGCGGTGCTCGTCGGCCCGGAGCAGCCGTGGGAGACGACGCAGCAGTTCCTCGCCACGCTCAACAGCCGCCTCGGCGCGGCGATGGCCGGTTAACGCGGCCCCGCCGCGCAGAGACGCGCGTTTCCAGGGAGGCACCACACTGCGCAAAAAAGTCACGTTCGTCGGCGCCGGGAACACCGGCGGCGCCATGGCCCAGCTCGCTGCCGCCCGCGGCACCGCGGACGTCGTGCTCATCGACATCGTCGAGGGACTGCCGCAGGGCAAGGCGCTCGACATCGCCGAATCCGCGCCGTGGGCCGGCTTCTCCACGTCGATCGTCGGCACGAACGACTGGGCGGCGACCGCGGGGTCCGACGTGGTGGTGATCACGTCGGGCGTGCCGCGCCGCCCAGGGATGACGCGCGAGGACCTGCTGGGCACCAACGCCGGCATCGTGCGCAGCGTGGTCACGAACGCCGTGCGCCACTCACCCGACTGCGTGCTCGTGATCTTCGCGAACCCCATGGACGCGATGTGTCACGTGGCGCTTGAGGCGAGCGGCTTCGCGAAGGAGCGCGTGATCGGCCAGGGCGGCATGCTCGACAGTGCGCGCTATCGCACCTTCATCGCCATGGAGACCGGCGCCTCCGTCAGGGACGTGGCGGCGTGGGTGCTCGGCGGGCACACCGAGGCGACGATGGTGCCGATCGTCTCCAACGCGAGCGTCGGCGGCGTGCCGCTGACGCAGCTCGTGCGCCCGAAGCCGCTCGCCGCGCTCGTGGAGCGCACGAAGCGCGGCGGCGCGGAGATCGTCGGCCTGCTGAAGACCGGCAGCGCGTTCATCGCACCCGCCGTCGCCACACTCGAGATGGTCGACGCGATCCTCTTCGACGAGCAGCGCATCCTGCCGTGCTGCACGTTGCTCGGCGGGCAGTGGGACGTGCGCAACGCGTACGTCGGCGCGCCGGTGCTGCTCGGCGCGGGCGGCGTCCAGAAAGTCTACACCCCGCCGCTCGCCGAGGACGAGGTCGCAGCGATCCGCGCTGCCGGCAAGGCCGTCCGCGAGCTCGTCGCCGCCACCCCGAAAGCCTAGCGGAGCGCCCGAAGCCTCACCCCTCGCCGAAGGACGAACGCGATGACCACCACCACCGCCACCCGCGTCGAAACCGACAGCTTCGGCCCGATCGACGTGGCGACGAGCGTGTACTGGGGCGCGCAGACGCAACGGTCGCTCGAAAACTTCAAGATCGGCGGCGAGCGCTTCCCGCGGCCGCTGATCCGCGCGCTCGGCCTCATCAAGCACGCCTCGGCGACGGTCAACGAGCAGCTCGGCAAGCTCGACGCCACCCGCGCCGACGCTATCCGCCACGCCGCGCAGGAGGTCATCGACGGCATGCTCGACGACCACTTCCCGCTCGTCGTCTGGCAGACCGGCTCCGGCACGCAGACCAACATGAACGGGAACGAGGTGGTCTCGAACCGCGCGATCGAGCTGCTCGGCGGGACGCTCGGCTCCAAGGACCCCGTTCACCCCAACGACCACGTCAACATGTCGCAGTCCTCGAACGACGTGTTCCCGGCCGCGATGGCGATCGCGACGGCCGAGCAGGTCACGCAGCTGCTGCTGCCCAACCTCCGCTACCTGCGCGACGCGCTGCAGGCAAAGTCGGCGGCGTTCGACGGCATCGTGAAGATCGGCCGCACGCACCTGATGGATGCGACGCCGCTCACGCTTGGGCAGGAGTTCTCAGGCTACGTGCACCAGCTGACGAACGGCCTCGCGCGCGCCGAGAGCACGCTGCCGCGCCTGCACGAGCTCGCGCTCGGCGGCACGGCCGTCGGCACCGGCCTAAACGCACACCCCGAGTACGGCGAGCGCGTCGCGGCCGAGGTCGCGCGGCTGACGGGGCTGCCGTTCGTCACGGCGCCGAACAAGTTCGAGTCGCTCGCCGCGCACGACGCGCAGGTGGAGCTGTCCGGCCAGCTGAAGACTATCGCCGCTTCGCTCATGAAGATCGCGAACGACATCCGCCTGCTCGGCTCGGGGCCGCGCGCCGGGATCGGCGAGCTCATGCTGCCTGAGAACGAGCCGGGTTCCTCGATCATGCCGGGCAAGGTAAACCCGACGCAGTCCGAGGCGCTCACGATGGTGTGCGCGCAGGTCATGGGCAACGACGTCGCAGTGAACATCGGCGGCGCGACCGGCCACTTCGAGCTCAACGTCTTCAAGCCGCTCATCGTCTACAACACGCTGCAGAGCATCCGTCTGCTGGGCGACGCCGCACGCTCGTTCGCCGACAACTGCGTCGTCAGCATCGCGCCGAACATGGCGCGCATCGAGGAGCTGATGCGCTCCTCGCTCATGCTCGTGACGGCGCTCAGCCCGCACATCGGCTACGACAGGGCCGCGAAGGTCGCCCACACCGCCCACCACGAAGGCGCGACGTTGCGCGAGGCCGCGCTCAAGCTCGGCTTCGTCACGAACGAGCAGTTCGACGCGTGGGTGCGCCCGGAGGACATGATCCACCCGTAGCGCCAGGGTCGACCCTCCGGGCCGGGGGAGCGCCCTCGCACTCCGCGCCGCTTCACACGCTAGCCAGCGCTGTGTGCATCGAGACGACGTTGGACCCGCATCCCGCTGGCGCTCCGCGTGCCGAACACCTGTAACCGTCGGCTCACTGATGCCTCGCAGCGCGAGGAGCGCGAGGGGCTTCGCCTCTCGCAAATGGGGCGGGCGGGTGGGCTCCCCCGCGCGAAACGCGTCCTCAGCTCCGCAGAGCTAGTGCGAGCGCCCATCGCCGCGTCCGAACAGCCTGCGACCGAGCGCCCGGATCGGGTCGAACCGCTCGTCGATCGCGCGCTCCTTCAGCGGAATGATCGCGTTATCCGTGATGTGGATGCCCTCGGGGCACACGTCCGTGCAGCACTTCGTGATGTTGCAGTAGTCGAGCCCGAAGCCGGCCGAAACCGTGTCGCCTTTCGCGTGCTCGTCCAGCGGATGCATCGACACCTGCGCGAGCTGCACGAAGAAGCGCGGCCCCGCGAAGTTCGGCAGGTTGTCCGAGTGGTCACGGATCACGTGGCACACGTCCTGGCACAGGAAGCACTCGATGCACTTGTGGAATTCCTGCATGCGATCGATGTCGATCTGCTGCATGCGGTAGTCCCCGTCCGGCGCCGGCGGGCCCGGCGCGAACTCCGGCATCCCGTTCGCCACCGCGTAGTTGTGGCTCACGTCCGTCACCAGGTCGCGGATCAGCGGGAACGTCTTGAGCGGCGCGATCGCGATCGTCTCGTAGGGGTCGAACAGCTGCATGCGCGTCATACACATCAGCCGCGGCTTGCCGTTCACCTCCGCCGAGCACGAGCCGCACTTGCCCGCCTTGCAGTTCCAGCGCACCGCCATGTCCGGCGCCGCCGTCGCCTGCAGCAGGTGCAGCACGTCGAGCACAACCATGCCCTCGCTGTACTCGACGTCGTACTCGCGGTACTCGCCGTCGTCGCCGCCGCGCCAGACCCGCAGGTGCGCCTGTGGCATCTCAGTCCTCCTCGAACAGCCGGCGCAGCTCGTCCGACATCTGCGGCAGCGGCTCCTCGCGCAGCGCCAGCACGCCATCGCGCTGCCGCTGCACCAGGTTCACCGTGCCGAAGTGCGCGTCTGGCCCCGGGAAGTCGTCGCGCGTGTGCCCGCCGCGGCTCTCCTTGCGCGCCTGCGCGCCCTGTGTGATCAGCTCCGCCACCGTCAGCAGCGCCCGCAGGTCCAGCGCAAGGTGCCAGCCTGGGTTGTACTGTCGCGTCCCCTCCACGCGCACGCGCTGCACGCGCTCGCGGAACGTGCCCAGTTGCTCGCGCGCCTGCGCGAGCTCGCCCTCGGTGCGGATGATGCCGACCAGCGCCTGCATCGCCTCCTGCAGCTCGCGGTGGATCGTGTACGGATTCTCGTTGCCCCCGGCCTCGAACGGCGCGAGTGCCTCGGTGGCCGCGAGCTCGAGCGACTCGCCGTCGACGTGCGGCAGGCCGCCCAGACCGCGCGCGTGCTCCGCCGCACCGAACCCCGCGCGCCGCCCGAACACCACGAGGTCCGACAGCGAGTTGCCGCCGAGCCGGTTCGAGCCGTGCATGCCACCCGCCACCTCGCCGGCGGCGAACAGCCCCGGCACGGTCGCGGCGCCGGTCTCCGGATCCACGCGCACGCCGCCCATCGCGTAGTGCGCCGTCGGCCCCACCTCCATCGCCACCTGTGTGATGTCCACGTCCGCAAGCTCGCGGAACTGATGGTACATGCTCGGCAGCCGGCGCTGGATGTACGCCGCGTCACGACGCGACGCGATGTCGAGGAACACCCCGCCGTGCGGGCTGCCGCGGCCCGCCTTCACCTCGGCATTGATCGCGCGCGCGACCTCGTCGCGTGGCAGCAGGTCCGGCGTGCGCCGTGCGTTGATGCGGTCGTTGTACCAGCGGTCGGCCTCGGCCTCCGTGTCTGCCGTCTCCGCCGCGAACATCGGCGGGATGTAGCGGAACATGAAGCGCTCGCCGCCGGCGTTCTTGAGCGTACCGCCGTCGCCGCGCACGCCCTCGGTGACGAGGATGCCGCGCACGGACAGCGGCCATACCATGCCCGTGGGGTGGAACTGCACGAACTCCATGTCAATCATGTCCGCGCCCGCCCACGTCGCCAGCGCGTGGCCGTCACCCGTCCCCTCCCAGGAGTTCGAGTTGATCGAGTACACCTTGCACAGGCCACCGGTCGCGAGCACCACAGCCTTCGCGCGGAACACGACGAAGCGGCCGCTCTCGCGCCAGTAGGCGAACGCGCCGGAGACGGCGCCGCTCTCGCCGCCGTCCTTCAGCAGTCGCGTCACCGTGCACTCCATGAACACGTCGATGCCGCGATGCACGGCGTGCTGCTGCAGCGTACGAATCATCTCGAGGCCCGTACGGTCGCCGACGTGCGCCAGCCGCGCGAAGCGATGCCCACCGAAGTCGCGCTGCAGGATGCGGCCGTCGGCCGTGCGGTCGAACAGCGCGCCCCACCGCTCGAGCTCGCGCACTCGGTCCGGCGCCTCCTGCGCGTGGATCTGCGCCATGCGCCAGTGGTTAAGCATCTTGCCGCCGCGCATCGTGTCGCGGAAGTGCACCTGCCAGTTGTCCTGCTCGTACACGTTGCCGAGCGCGGCGGCGATGCCGCCTTCAGCCATCACCGTGTGCGCCTTGCCGAGCAGCGACTTGCAGACGAGCGCCGTCCGCGCGCCCTCCGCCGACGCCTCGATCGCGGCCCGCAAGCCCGCGCCGCCCGCGCCGATCACCAGCACGTCGTACTCGTGCGTCTCGTAGTCGGGCATCGCGCCGCCCCCCGCCGCTCGCGCGCTAGAAGCTGCCCCAAGTGTTGGGGTCTGTGATCACGTCGTTCGCCACCAGGTGGATGTACAGGTCCGTGAGGCCGACGCCGATAAGGCTCGTCCACGCCCACAACCGGTGATGCTCGTTCGCCACCGTCACGAACCGCCACGCGCGATGCCGCGCCTGCCGGAAGGTCGAGCAGCTGAAGCAGTTCAATCCCCCCGCGACGAGATGGCGCAACGAGTGGCACCCGAACGTGTACATCATCAGCAGGAACGCGTTGACCGTGATCAGCACCGAGCCGAGTCCGACGCCAAGCTCGCCGTCGTGCCAGTACGAGCGCAGCGCGCCGAACCACAAGACCGGCACGAACACCAGCGCCGCGTACAGCGCGAAGCGGTGCAGCTGCTGCAGCACGAGCGGGAAGCGCGACTCGCCGGAGTACGACCCCGCGGGCTCGCGCACGGCGCACGCCGGCGGGCTCATGAAGTACGCGCGATAGTACGCGCGCCGGTAGTAGTAACAGGTGGTGCGGAACGCGAGCGGCGCCGGCAAGATGAACAGCGCCGGCGAGAACCAGTCCGGCAGCCAGTCCGGGCGGATCAGCGGCTCGAAGAACGGCGACAGGTACGGCCCCACCTCGAACGCCCAGTGCTCGCCGAGCAGCGCCGAGACCGTCGAGTACGCGATGAACGCGCCGAGCCCGGTAGCCACGAGCACCGGCTCCAGCCACCAGCGGTCCCGCCGCTGCGTCTTGCCGTAGCGGCGCTCGCGCGCCAGCGCCCCAGTCGCCTGCGCCATCCCGACCCCTGCCTGCGCTCGCCGCCCGCCCCGGCGCGGGCCCGTCCCGTTGCTACCGTGACTATTCGCCGCGCGCCCAGCACGGTCAAGGGCGCGCGGCAGCGTTTCCCGGCCCGCGCAGCCAGCGCTCGTACAGCAGCGCCGCCACCACGCTCTTCGCGTCGCAGATACGGCCCGCCTCGATCGCGGCGAGCACCTCGTCGAACGCGTACGCGACCGGCGCCGAGATGCGCTCATCGGCGTCGTGCGGCAGCGGATCGGCGCGCAAGCCGCGCGCCACAAAGTAGTGGATGAACTCAGTGCAAAACCCCGGCGCCATCCAAATCCCGCCGAGCCGCTCCAGCGACGCGGCCGCGAAGCCCGTCTCCTCCCGCAGCTCGCGGTGCGCGGTCAACTCGGGCGCCTCGCCAGGCTCGAGCGTGCCCGCCGGAATCTCCAGCAGCACCCCGCCTGTCGGCAGGCGGTACTGCTCGATGAGCAGCCAGCGCCCCGCGTCGTCCAGCGCCACGATCGCGACCGCGCCGGGGTGCTCCACCACGGCACACGCGTGCTCGGCGCCGTCCGCGAAGCGAAAGCGCTGCTCCGACACGTCAAACACCGACGAGCGGTACACGACGCGGCGGCCGAGGATCTCGGCACCGTCCACCGTCATCGGGCGCGTGCGCTCACGCTGTCGCGCTCAACTCCAGCGTCATCGCGATCTCGTTGCAGCCGGGGAACTTCGGGCAGCGGTAGCACTCGTTCCACACCTTACGCGGCAGCGTCATCACGTCGACCTGCCGGAAGCCCAGCCGCTCGAAGAATCCCGGCCGATAGGTGAGCGCGAACAGCCGCGCGAGGCCCAGGCCGCGCCCCTCCTCGATGCACGCGCGCGTGATCGCACTGCCGTAGCCCGCCGTCTGCCGGTCCTCGCGCACCGCGACCGACTTCAGCTCCGCGAGGTCCGCCCACGTGATGTGCAGCGCCCCGCACGCGACCACCTCGTCGCCCTCGCGCACCACGAAAAAGTCGCGCAGGTTCTCGTACACCTCGGCCAGCGTGCGCGGGAGCATGTCGCCGCGCGCCGCCCAAAAGTTCACCAGGCGGTGGATCGCCTCCGCGTCGTGCACCGTCGCGCGTACCGCGCGCGCCTCCGCCGCCGCTGCCGTCCGTGCCTCCACCATCGCCGATCCCTGCTCTCGAGGCCGTCACGCCCACGTGCCGAACGCTCAGGATAGAGCACGCGGCCCACAGGCGTCCCGTTATGCGCCTGCCGGACCGGCCTCGCCGCCGCCGGCGCCCTCCGCGTCCGGCGCGCGGTCGTCGAGCGCGTGGTCGATGCGCAGCCAGCCCAGCCGCCGCGCGAGGTTCGCGTAGAACTGCCGCTCGTCGCCCAGCCGCAGGAAGCGCGTGGTCTGGGGCGAGCGCGACACCCGCACCAGTGCTCCCGCCTCTACCGCCTGCTCCTGCCCCCCGTCCGCGAGCAGTACGCACCCCTCGGCGCGCGCGATCTCGAGCTCGATCGCCGCGCTGCCCGGCAGCACGAGCGCGTTGCGGTACGACAGGTGCGGTGCCACCGCCACCACCACCAGCTCCCCGGCTGCCGGGTGCAGGATCGGCCCGCCCAGCGCGAGCGCGTAGCCCGTCGAGCCCGTCGCCGTGGCGACGACCACCGCGTCGGCGCGATACTCGGCGAGCAGCACCCCATCGACGCGCAGGCCGACCGAGACCGTGCGCCCGAGGTGCTGACGCCCGACGACGATGTCGTTGAGGGCGTGCACAAACGCCCCGCTCGCGCCGAGCCGCGCCTGCACCATCGTGCGCGCCTCGAGGCGCCCCCCGCCGCCGATGATGCGGCGCAGGTCGCGCTCGGCCTCGGCCTCGGTCGACTCGGCAAGGAAGCCGAGGCGCCCCATGCGCACGCCGAACACCGGCACGCCGGCCGGCGCGGCGATCGCCGAGGCGTGCAGCATCGTGCCGTCGCCGCCCACCGCGATCAGCAGCTCCGCCGCGTCGAGCTCCGCGCGGCCGTCCGGCCACGCGAGCGGCAGCCCCCAGCCGTCGTCCGGCAGCTCGGCGTACGCCGCCAACACGCCCGCCTCGCCGGCGAGCTCCGCGAGCCGCTCCGCGAGCGCCCGCGCCCCCGGCACGGCGCGGTGGTAGCAGACCGCGACTCGCCGCATCAGGCCGGCCTGCGCAACCACAGGAAGAACTCGAGGTTGCCCGCCGGCCCGGGCAGCGGGGAGCGATAGACGCCACGCACGCGCAGCCCGTGCTCGACGGCCCAGCGCGCCACGCGCCCCACGCAAGCCGCCTGCACCGCCGGGTCCCGCACCACCCCGCCGCGCCCCACTTCGGCCCGCCCCGCCTCGAACTGCGGCTTCACCAGCGCGAGCACGTCGCCGCCCGGGCGCAGCGACGCCACCGCCGCCGGCAACACGAGCGCGAGCGAGATGAACGAGACGTCGATGGTGACGAGGCCGACCGGCGGGTCGAGCGGCGCGAGCGTGCGCGCGTTCGTCCGCTCGCGCACCTCCACGCGCGGATCAGCGCGCACCGCCACCGCGAGCTGGCCGTAGCCCACGTCGACGGCGACGACCGACGCGGCCCCGTGCTGCAGCAGGCAGTCCGTAAAGCCCCCGGTCGACGCGCCAATGTCAAGACAGCGCCGCCCGGGGATAAGCGCTGCGAGCCCCGATCGCACGAGCGCGTCGCGCAGCTTCTCTCCGCTGCGGCTCGCGTAGCGCGGCTGCTCGCGCAGCGCGAGCGCGACGCCGGCGTCGACGGAGGCGCCCGCGCGCAGCGCGGGCACGCCGTCGACCAGCACGCTGCGCGCCAGCACGAGCGCGCGCGCGCGCTCGCGCGAGGGCGCCAAGCCGCGCGCCACGAGCAGCGCATCCAGCCGCTGCCGCGACCTCTGCGACTGCGTCTGTGCGCGTGCGGCCATCAGTCGGCTCTCTTGGGCGGGCGTCCCGCATCACGCGCCGGCGAGGCGCGGCGCGCTACGCGGACTCCTGGATGTCCTCGCCCGCGCCGAGCTCCTGCCCGGATTCCGCGAGCAACACCGGCCGCTTGCCCCGCAGCACGCAGTCCGCCGAGACCACGCACTTGCGGATCTCGGGCCGCGAGGGCGCCTCGTACATCACGTCCAGCAGCAGCTCTTCCATCACGGTGCGCAGGCCGCGCGCACCCGTCTTCTGCCCGATCGCCGTCTCCGCGATCGCGCGCAGCGCGTCGTCCGTGAACACCAGCTCCACGCCGTCGATCGCGAACAGCCGCTGGAACTGCTTCGCGACCGCGTTCTTCGGCTGCGTCAGGATCGCCATCATCGTCGCCACGTCCAGCGGGTCGAGCGTCGACACCATCGGCAGGCGCCCGACGAACTCCGGGATCAGCCCGAACTGCAGCAGGTCGTCGTGCGACACATCGCGCAGCACCGCCGCGCGGTCCGCGTCGGAGAGCCGCCCCGGCTGCCCGAACCCGAGCGAGCGCACGCCCGCGCCGGTGCGCTTGCCGACGATCCGCTCCAGCCCCTCGAACGCCCCGCCCACGATGAACAGGATGTTCGAGGTGTTGATCTGGATGAAGTCCTGGTGCGGGTGCTTGCGTCCGCCCTGCGGCGGCACGCTCGCGACCGTGCCCTCAATGATCTTCAGCAGCGCCTGCTGCACGCCTTCCCCGGACACGTCGCGCGTGATCGACGGGTTGTCGGTCTTGCGTGCGATCTTGTCGATCTCGTCGATGTAGACGATCCCGCGCTCCGCCTTCTGGATGTCGAACTCGGCCGCCTGGATCAGGTGTAGCAGGATGTTCTCGACGTCCTCGCCCACGTACCCCGCCTCGGTCAGCGCGGTCGCGTCGGCGATCGAGAACGGCACGTCGAGGATGCGCGCGAGCGTCCGCGCGAACGCCGTCTTGCCGGTGCCGGTCGGCCCGATCAGCAGGATGTTCGACTTCTCGAGGTCAATATCGGCCTGCTGTGGCCCGTCGATGCGCTTGTAGTGGTTGTACACCGCCACCGAGAGCACGCGCTTCGTGCGCTCCTGCCCCACGATGTACTCGTCGAGCTGCTGCACCAGCTCCTGCGGCGTGCGCAACCGGGGCGTCGCGCCCTTCTGCTGGCCCTTGCCGGCGGCCTGCGTCTCCTCGCTGATGATCTCCTGGCACAGCTCCACGCACTCATCGCAGATGTAGACGGCGCCGGGCCCAGCGATCAGGCGCTTCACCTGGTCCTGGTTCTTTCCGCAGAACGAGCAGTGGTACTGCACGCGGCTGCCGCGCACCGTCGTGTTCGCCATCGGACCCCGGCCCCCTGACCTCGTCCGCGCGCTGGGGCGCACGGCGCGACCACGCTACCGCATTCCGCTACCGCGCGATCGCCTCCACCGGCGGCCGCGCGAGGATCTCGTCCACGAACCCGTAGTCCTTGGCCTGGTCCGCGCTCATGTAGAAGTCACGGTCGAAGTCGCGCTGGATGCGCTCCATCGGCTGCCCGGTCTGCCGCGACAGGATGCCGCGGATGATCTCGTTGTTGCGCAAGATCTCCCGCGCCGCGATCTCGATGTCCGACGCCTGCCCGCGCGCTCCGCCCAGTGCCTGGTGCATGTGCACCGTCGCGTTCGGGAGCGCGTAGCGCTTCCCGCGCGCCCCGGAACACAGCAGCACCGACGCCATCGAGGCCGTCGACCCCACCGCGATCGTCGAGACATCGGGCTTAATCAGGTTCATCGTGTCGTAGATCGCCAGCCCGGCCGTGATCACCCCGCCCGGCGAGTGGACGTACATGTGGATGTCCCGATCCGGGTCCTCGCGCTCGAGGTAGAGCAGCTGTGCCACGATGATGTTCGCGATCTGATCCTCGATGGGCGTCCCTAGGAAGACGATCCGTTCCTTCAGCAGTAGCGAGTAGATGTCGTACGCCCGCTCACCGCGCGCGGTCGTCTCAATGACCATCGGCACGATATTCTCGGCCTGCATCCCTCTCCCCCTCGGCATCGTCCCCACTCCACGCGTCCCTGCGCCCCCGACCGGGGCACCGATGTTCGATCCTGCGGCCCCCCGCCTACGGCCGGGAACCGCCGCCCCTCACCTCGCTTAGCCCTCCGCAGGCGCCTCGCTCGCTCCGGGCTCTCCCGAGTCGGCCCCCGCCGACCCGCCCCCTTCCGCCTCGCCGGACCCGGCTTCGGCCACGTCGCGCTCGGCCTCGTCCGCCTCGCCGTCCTGCGCACGCGCGCCGCGGCGCCGGCGGCTGCCGCGGGGCCGCTCGACCTCCCCGTCGCCGCCCTCCAGTTGCGCGACGATCTCTACGAGGCGGTCGAGCGTCCGCGTGGTCAACAGCTGGTCCTCCAGCGTCTGCCGCTGCTCCGGCGAGTCAAAGATGCTGCGCAGCGAGGCGAGCTGCTCCTCCGACGCCCCGGCCCCGGAGGTGAAGCCCCCGGCCACGCGCTCCACCAGCCGGTCCACCTCCGCCTCGATGTCCTCCGGCGTCACCTCGATGCCTTCAAACTCGGCGAGGCGGTGCAGCACGAGCGCGCGTCGCACCATCAGGTCCGCCTGCGGGCGCAACGTCTCGCGCAGGTCGATCTCGGTCTGACCGATCGACTCCAGCCACCGCTCCAGCCCCTCGCGCGTGTGCGAGGCGTGATTCGACTGCTGGTCGATGTGCCGCTCCACCTCGGTCTCGACCAGCACCTCGGGGTAGTCGATGTCCGCGCTCGCCAGCAGCAGGTCCATCGCCTCCTCGCGGTACGCGGCGTCAGCCTCGAGTTGGACGCGCGTCTGCGTGTTCTCCGCCACCCGCGCCCGCAGCTCATCGACGGTGGTCAGGCCCTCATCGTCGAAGGAACGCACGAACGCGTCGTCGAGCTCCGGCAGCACCTCCTGCTTCACCTCGAGCACCGTCACAGTGTAGTGTGCCTGCTTGCCGGCCAGCTCGCTCGCCTCGTAGTCCTCGGGCAGCGCGAACTCGAACTCGTGCGGCCCGCCGGCCTCGAGCCCCACCAGCCGTTCGAGGAACCCCGGCAACGAGACGACGCCGCCTTCCGTCACGCGGAACTCCGCGCCCTCCTCGACGTGCGGCTGCGCCTGCCCCTCGACGCTCACCATGACGTCGCAGCGCACCGCGTCGCCCCAGGCGATCGGCCGGTCCACCGGGTCGAGCGTCGCGTAGCGCCGTCGCACGCCCTCCAGCGCCTCCTCCACCTGCTGCTGCGTCGCCGTCGCGGGCTCGCGCGGCACGCGCAGCGCCTGGTAGTCAGCCAGATTCACCGTGGGCCGCACCGGCACGGTCGCCGCGACCACCAGCGGCTCTGTCGATTTCAGCTCGAACGAGGGCCGGCCGATCGCCTCGATGGACTCCCTGGTCACGGCCTCCTGGTACACGTCCGGCAGCAGTTGCTCCAGCGCCTCCTGGAGCAGCGCCGGCCGCCCGAGCGTGCGCTCCACGATCTGGCGCGGGGCCTTTCCCGGCCGGAACCCGGGGATGCGCACACGCTGCGAGAGCCGGCGCACGGCCTTGTCCATGTGCGCCTCGAGGCGATCCGCCTCGACCTCGATCTCGAGCGCGACCAGCGAGCGTGGCAGGCGTTCCGTCGTGACCGGCAAGTGATGTCCCGTTCTAACGGCTCTCGCGAATCGCCCGGAGGCGTGCGGAAATTGAGTATAGCACGCTACTCATTTCGCCCCCGCCCGTCACAAACCCGCCCTTAAGGGTGCTAGCGCCCGCGAATCACGTCGTTCACCGCGTCGCCGAGCAGCGCGAACGCGAACAGCAGTCCCGAGGTGATGAGCCCCGGCACGAGCAGGAGGTGCGGGTGCGCCGCGAACGTGCGCGCGCCCGAGCCCTCGAACAGCATCCCCCCGAACGACGGCGTCGGCGGCTGGATGCCAACCCCGAACCACGTCAGCGCGATCTCGGTGCCGGCGACCACACCCAGCGTCCCCGACAGCTGCAGGATGATCAGGAACGCCACGTTCGGCAGCAGGTGCCGGCGGATAATGTGCGCCGTCCCGCCGCCCAGCGCCTGCGCCGCCAGCACGAACTCGCGCTCCCGCAGCTGCAGCACCTGCACGCGAATGAGCCGCGCCGTGCCCACCCAGAAGAACAGCGACAGCGCCCCGAACACCGTGAGATACGACGCGAAGCCCGACGTCGTCAGCCCCGACAGGAACGTATGGTCGTCGAGCCACCCCGTGAACTCGCGCACCCGGGGGGAGAACGTCGCGTTGATCAGGATCAGCATGGGCAACCCCGGCAGCGAGCTGAAGACCTCGCCCGCGCGCATGATCGCCCCGTCCACCCAGCCGCCCCGGTATCCCGAGAGCAGCCCCAGCGTGTTGCCGATCACCAGCCCGCCGCTCACCAGCACCGCGACCGTGACGATGAGCGTGGTGCGCGCCGAGTACATCGCCCGGCTCATCAGGTCGCGCCCCAGGCGGTCCGTGCCGAGCAGGTAATCCGCGCTCGGCCCCTCCAGGCCGCGGTCTAGGTTCTGCTCGGTGTACGAGTACGGCGCGATCACGGGCGCGAACAGCGCGACGCCGTAGAACAGCCCGATGAACGCGAGCGAGATCATCGCGAGGCGCTTGCGGCGCAGCCGCGACCAGAACAGCGCGTACTGGCCCCGTGAGCGCAGCGCCGCGCCACTGACGGCCGCCAGCTCGCCCGCGATCGCAGTCATACGCGCGCCGCTGCCCCGACGCGCACCCGCGGGTCCACGCGCGCGTACGTCAAGTCCGTCACCAGGTTCATGACGATGAAGAACGCCGCGAGGATCAGCGTCACCGCGAGGATCACGTCGTAGTCCCGGCTCACCACCGCGGCGAACGTCAGGCTGCCGATGCCCGGGATGCCGAGCAGTGTCTCCGTGAAGAACGCGCCTTCGAGCACCCCCGCGAGGCTCAGCCCGATCGCCGTCACCACCGGCAGCATCGAGTTCGGCAGCACGTGGCGGAACGCCACCTGTCGCTCCGGCAGCCCCTTCGCGCGGGCGGTGCGCACGTAGTCCTCCAGCTGCACCTGCAGCGCGGTCACGCGCACGAGCCGGGCCACGCCCGCGAACCCAGGGATCGTCATCGCCGCGATCGGGATGTACAGGTGCGGGTCGGGGATCGGGATCGCGATCACGTCGGCGATCCAGTAGATCTCGAGCACGCCGTCCCAGCCCCCGACCGGCAGCAGCGAGAGCTTGATCGCGAACAGCCACAGCACCGGCGGAATCACCACCAGCACCGGCACCGCAGACAGCCCGAGCAGCGTCGTCGTGATCAGCGGGTCCAGCCACCGCCCCTGAAACCACGCCGCCAGCAGCCCGAGCGGGATGCCGATGCCGAACACGAGCACGATCGCGATCAGGTTCAGCTGCGCCGACACCCACATGCGCGGCATGATCAGCTCACGCACCGTGCGCCCGCGCTGGATGCTGTACGACTCGCCGAAGTCCCCGTTGAACGCACGCCGCACCCACTTGCCGTACTGCTCGAACACCGAGCCATCGAGGCCCTTCTCCGCGCGCGCGCGCTCCAGCACCTCCGGGTCGCGCAGCTGGCCCGCGGCGACCGAGAGCGGGTCGCCCGGCCCGAACCGCGCGATCGCGAACGTCACGAACGACACGATCACCAGCGTCACCGGCAGGAACAGCAGCCGCCTAACAACGTAGGCGCCCACGGACCCGCTACCGCTCGATGCTGACGAAGCGCAGCCGTGGGATGACCATCGGCGGCTCAGTCCAGCCCTTCACCGCGGCCTTGACCACCACGTGCTGCCGCGCGAAGTACAGCGGGATCCACGCCGCGTCCTTGAGCACCTCGCGCTCCGCATCCTGGTACAAGCGCAGCCGCACCGGCGCCTCCCGCTCCGTGCGCGCGCGCTCCAGCAGCCCGTCGAGCGTCGGGTTCGCGTAGCCAAGGTCGTTCAACGCCGACCGCGAGTGGAACTTGAGGTCGAGCACGTTCTCCGGGTCGGGGTAGTCCAGGATCCAACCGGAGTTGAACAGCTGCAGCCGGCCGGCGTCCACGTCCGCGAAGAACGTGGCCGCGTCGGACTGCTTGATCTGCACCTGCACGCCCAGCACCTGGCGCCACTGCTCGATGAACGCCTGCGTGTCGATCGCGCCTTCCGCGCCCGCGCCGATCTCGGTGAGCGTCACGGCAGGCAGCACGCGGCCCGCGTACTTCGAGGCGGCGAGCGCGCGCTTCGCCTCCTCCGGGTCGAACTTCAGCGTCTTGTCGTCCGCCGTGTAGCCGGGCAACTGCGGCATGAGGATGCCCGTGGCCGGCGAGATCATCTTGTTGAACGTCACATCCGCGATGCGCTGCCGGTCGATCGCCAAGCCGAACGCACGGCGCACGTTCACGTCATCGAATGGCGGTACCTTGGTGTTGAACGCCAAGTACGAGATCGACAGCGACGACGCCTCGATATACAGCTTGTTCAGCGCGTTGTTGCGATCGCGCACGCGCTCGATGTCGTTCACGCTGATGTTCGCGACGTCGAGCTCGTTGTTCTCAAAGCGCGTCAGCGCGCTGCCGCCGGAGATCTGGTACAGCACCTGGCTCACTTTCGGCGCGCCGAGGTGGTATCCGGCGTGCGCCTCCAGCACGATGCGCTCGCCGAGCCGCCACTCGCGCATCTTGTACGGGCCGGTCCCGTTCGGCTTCAGCGTCCAGTTGCGCGGATTCGACTCCGCCTGCTGGCAGTCGATCACGAACGCCGTCGGGTACGTCAGCTTCGCGAGGAAGTACGGCTTCGGCGCGTCAATGGTGATGCGCACCGTCTTGCGGTCCACCACCTCGACGCCGCGCACGCTCTGCGCGCTGCCCGCCATCTTCTCGCGCGCGCCGACGATATCGTTGAGGTACGCCGCGGCAGTGCTCGACGCGAGCCGGCGCTCCGTCGCGCGCTCCATCGAGCATTTCACGTCGTTCGCCTCGATCGCGCGGCCGTTGTGGAACACGGCGTTGTCGCGCAGCTTGAACGTGTAGACTAGGCCGTCCGGCGACACCTCGAACGAGGCGGCAAGGTCCGGCGCCACGTTGAGGTTCTGGTCGAGCGTCATCAGCCCGCCGAACAGCTCGACGATATACTCGGCTGAACCGGCGTCACCGGCCAGCGCCGGGTCCAGCGTGATCGGGTCGCCACCCCCCAGGCGCAGCCGGCCCGAGGCCGCGCCGCTGTCGACGCTGCCGCTCGAGCCGCTCCCGCCGCTCGCGGCGTCGTCGCCGTCGCTGCCGCCGCTCAGCAGCAGCACCGCGGACAGCCCACCGACCACCAGCACCAGCGCCGCCAGCACACCAAGCAGGATCGCCAGGATGCGGTTCTGACTCATCGAGCGCTCCACTTCGTCGCGTCCTGCGTCCGTACGTACGAGGTGGGAGCCTCCCGAGGATCGCCGTCCATCATAACGTCCGCCTCGCCGCGCCCTCGGCCGCCGCCTCCGGCGCAACGACGGCAATGTGCGCCTCGGCGAGCTGTCGCGCGCTCACCGCGCTCGGTGCCCCCGTCATCGGGTCCGAGGCCGACTTCGTCTTCGGGAACGCGATCACCTCGCGGATATCTCGCTCCCCGGCGAACAGCGCCACGGTACGGTCGATGCCCGGCGCGATGCCGCCGTGCGGAGGAGCGCCGAACGTGAACGCCTCCAGCATGTGCCCGAACTTCGCGCGCGCCTCCGCCTCGCCCATGCCGAGGCGGGCCAGCACGCGCAGCAACAGCTCCGGCCGGTGGATGCGGATCGAGCCCGATCCGATCTCCTGCCCGTTGCACACGATGTCATACGCGTGCGAGCGCACCGCGGCGGGGTCGTCGTCGATGCGCGCGATGTCCGCCTCGTAGGGCGCCGTGAACAGGTGGTGCACCGCGCTCCAGCGCGCCTCCTGCTCGTCCCACTCGAGCATCGGGAACTCCGTCACGAAGGCGAACTCCAGCCGCTGCGGGTCCGCGAGCCCGCGCTCTTCGGCGACGTGGCGCCGTAGTGCGTCGAGCGCGCGCGAGGTCACCGCGTCCGGGCCCGCGACCAGCAGCAGCAGGTCTCCCCGCGCCGCGCCGCACGCCTCGGCCACGGCTGCGAACTCGGCCGCGGTGACGAAGCGCGCCGCAGGCGAACGCACGTCCTCGATGGTCAGTGTCGCGAGCGGCCCGCTGCCGCCGAGCGCGGCCGTGACGAGGCCCTGCGCGCCCGCCTCGCGCGCGAGTGCCGTCAGCGCGTCGAGCCCGCGGCGTGGCGTTTCCGCGCCCCCCGGCACGGCGATCCCTCGCACACGCCCGCCGCCCGCCACCGCCTCGCGGAACACCGCGAAGGCGCTGCCCGCGACCAGCGCCGACACGTCGGCGATCTCGAGCCCGTAGCGCAGATCCGGCTTGTCCGTTCCGAAGCGCTCCAGCGCCTCGCGGTACGTCATCCGATGGAACGGCGCCGGCAGCGCGAACTGCGGCGCAACGGCCGCAGCGAGCGCGCTGTACAGCTCCTCGATCAACGCCAGGATCTCCTCCTCCGTCGTGAACGACATCTCCAGGTCGAGCTGCGTGAACTCGGGCTGGCGGTCCGCACGTAGGTCCTCGTCGCGGTAGCAGCGCGCGATCTGGAAGTAGCGCTCGAAGCCCGCGACCATCAGCAGCTGCTTCCACTGCTGGGGCGACTGCGGCAGCGCGTAGAACTGGCCCGGATGCACCCGGCTGGGCACCAGGTAGTCGCGCGCCCCCTCGGGCGTCGCGAGGTTCAGCACCGGCGTCTCGATCTCAACGAAGTCGCGCGCGTCGAGGAACGCGCGGATGAACGCCACCACGCGATGCCGCAGCCGCAGGTTCGCGGCCATGCGCTGGCGGCGCAGGTCCAGGTAGCGGTAGCGCAGCCGCGTCAGCTCGTCGACCGGGGTCTCCTGGTTGACCGGGAAGGGCGGCGTTTCCGCCGGGTTCAGCACTTCGATGACCGTAGCCACGACCTCGACGGCGCCGGTCGGCAGCTCCGCGTTCGCGGTGCCCTCGCGCCGGAGCGCCACCTCGCCGCGCACGTGCAGCACGAACTCGTGGCGCACGCCAGCCGCGACGGCAGCCGCCGCCGGTGCCGCGTCCGGGTGGCAGACCACCTGCACGAGGCCCGACACGTCACGCAGGTCAAGGAAGATCAGCCCGCCGTGGTCGCGCCGCCGGTGCACCCACCCGGCCAGCCGCACCGCGTGCCCCGCGTGCTCCGCGCGCAGCTCGCCGCAGCGATGACTGCGCCACGCCTGCTCCATCAGCGGAGTGTCGCACGCGCGTGCGGGGAGCGGCAACGAAGCGCCGCGGACGCGGCCCGGCCGCGCGGCCTCAGCTGACGCGGCGCGCGACCACCACATCGCGGTCGAGGTACTCGCCGTAGCCCGTGGCGTCGTACACGATGTGCCCGCCGCAGGTGATGAACGTCAGCCACTCCTGACTCGCCGGCCGCTTCGAGGGCCACAGCAACTCGCCCATGGGCAGCCGGTTCAGCGGGTAGCGCACGTTCGACATCACCTCGTAGCGCACCCGCCGTCCGTCGGCGAGCTCCACCACAATCTCATCGCCCGGCGCCGCCTTGTACATGAAATAGAACGGGCCCTGCATGTGGTTCCAGCTCTCGTGGGCCGAGAGCACCGCGTTGCGATCCTGGCCCGGCAGCCCGTACGCCGGGTACCAGCCGACGCGGTAGCTGGCGTCGTGCGGCGAGTCGAGCTCGTTCGACGCGGTCAGCCCAAGCGACTCGACCCCGTGGTCGAGTCCGAGCTCGGGCGCGCTCACCCAGCGCACTGCGACGCCCGCGATCGGCGCGATCGCCCGCGGCGGCGCCGGCGGCAGCGCCACCTTGCCCGCCACCGTCGGCCGCGCACCGGCAGTAGCGGTCTCCGGCACGGGCAGCGGCCACGATGCGGCGAACAGCTCCTTGCGCGGGTGCTCCTGCGGCATGGGCTCGTCGGCCGGCTGTGCAGGCGGCGCCACATCGACCACAACGCTCGGCGCCGCAGGCGTGCCGCCGCGCCCGAACAGCGGCTCGCGCAATGCGAACGCGCCCCCGACGAACAGCACCGCCGTCAGCGAGGACAGCGCGACCACCAGGAGATAGCGCCTGTTGTACTGGGCCGCCGTCGCCATCGCATACCGTCCGTGGTGCCTCGAACGTGGGGAGCTCCGCGCGGGCGCGTCGCGTAGGGTACGGGGCCATCGGTCAACGTCAACTATCGCGCGGGAACCACCGCGTTACGAACGCGCATATTCCGGCGAAAGCCGCAGCACCACCCATCCCTCCGCGTCGAGCGCCGCGCCGAGCTCTGCATCGGTCGGCTCCGCCGCGTCGTCACGCCGGCGCTGCTTCGCGCGTAACCTGCGCATCGCCGAGCGACGCCCGTCGCCCTCGGGCTCCGCGTGCGCCTCGACGTACACCACGAGCTGCGTGCGCCCGTCCAGCACCGCCAGTGCCACGCGCGGCTGCCTCAGCGCGTTGCGCCACTTCGCGCTCGACTCCAGTATCGACATCGCGACGTCGTCGCCGTCGAAGTCGTACCGCACCGTCGCGAGGTTCGGCGACCCGTCGCACCGGCCCGTGCCGAGCACACCGAGCCGATGCTCACGCAGGAACGCCGCCTGCTCCGCGCTCAGCACGCCCCCGGCATCGCCCACGGCCTCGCCTGTCATGTCGCCCCCTCGCCGCGCGTCGCGCGTGGTACGCGGCCCTCACGGGGCCGCTTGCGGCAGCTGTCAGCAGCCGGGCTCGCCGGCGTTGCCGCAGCAACCGCTGCGCCGGCGCAGCCGCAGCCCGTAGTTGCGCAGGGCCAGCCGCAGCTTCGTGGCTAGCGGCGCGTCGTACTCGCGCCAGTTCGACACGATCGCGCCAAGGCCCCGCCGCCCGCGCTCGCCGCCGCCGTCGCACACGGTCGCCCCCTCGCTGCGGCGCGCCGCCCCGAGCGCACCCACTCTACCCCCCGCGCGCCGCGCGACCGCGCCCTGTACCCTGCCTGTCATGGCCGCGCCTCCCCGTCCCGCTTCCAGCGACGCCCCGGCGGCCACCGCGCTCGCGCTCTACCTCCACATCCCGTTCTGCACCGCCAAGTGCGGCTACTGCGACTTCAACTCCTACGCTGGCCTGGAGCACGTGGTCCCGGACTACACCCCGGCGCTTGTGCAGGAGCTCGCACTGTGGGCCCCGGCCGCGCGCGACTTCCGGGTCGACACCGTCTTCTTCGGCGGCGGCACGCCGAGCCTCAGCTCGCTCGCCGACCTCGAGCGCATCTTGCGCGCGGTGTACGCGCAGTACACCGTCGCACCCGACGCTGAGTGGACCCTCGAGGCCAACCCCAGCGAGCTCACGGCGGAGCACCTCGCCGGCATGCGCGGCCTCGGCATCAACCGCCTCTCGATCGGCGTGCAGTCGCTGCACGACGACGAGCTCGCGCTGCTGGAGCGCCAGCACTCGGCCGAGCGCGCGCTCTCGGCCGTCGAGGCCGCGCGCGCGGCTGGCTTCGACAACCTGAACATCGACCTCATCTTCGGGCTGATCGGCCAACCGCTCGCCCGCTGGCAGCAGACGCTGGAGCGCGCGCTCGCCGTGCGCCCGGAGCACCTGTCGTGCTACGCGCTCACCGTCGAGCCCGGTACTGCGCTGTACTACCGCGTCGCGAAGGGGCAGCTGCCCGAGCCGGACCCGGATGTCGTGGCGGACCAGTTCGAGTGGACGCGCGACCGGCTGGAGCGCGCGGGATACCGTCACTACGAGCTCTCGAACTGGGCGCTGCCGGGGCGCGAGTGCCGCCACAACCTCGTCTACTGGCGCTCGGACCCGTACCTCGGCATGGGCGCCGGCGCGCACTCGTTCTTCGCCGGCCGCCGCTTCGCGAACGTCGACGCGCCCACGCGCTACGTCGAGGCGGTGCGCGCCTCCGCCGCCGAGCGCGCCGCCACGGGCCGCAGCACGCTGCAGCAGATCCGAGGTGGCGAGACCCCGTCCGCGGCGACCCTGCGCGCCGACGCCGCGATCCTCGGCCTGCGCCTCATCGAGGGCATCGATCCACACGCCTTCGCCGTGCGCTTCGGCTGCACGCTCGAAGCAGCGTTCGGGCCGGCCATCAAACGCCACCTGCGCACCGGCCTGCTCGAGCGCACTGCGGACCGCCTGCGCCTCACCGCGCGCGGCCAGTTCCTGGCCAACGAGGTGTTCGTGGAGCTGCTGCCGGACGAACCGGCCTCGCCCGAACGCGCGTACGCGGCGCCCGAGCACGAGACCTAGCGTGCCGGTGCTCATCTACCGCTGCCTCGAGTGCCGCCGCGAGATCCTCGTGCGCGAGCCCGGGCCACTGTCGCCCGCCGAGATCCGCCGCCGTATCGAGGAGGAGACGCGCCCCTGGCGCACCGGCCCCGCCGGGTCGCCGAACGGCAGCTTCCGCTGGCGCGACGATGTCTGGCTCGGCATCTCCGCGATGCGCGAGACCGGCGTGCCGCGCGAGGAGCTCCCCGAGCGCTGCCCCGCCTGCGGCCGCCCCGCCACCTTCGAGCAAGCGCGCGTCCTGGAGTAGCCCGTCAGCCCACGCTACGCGAGCTCCGAAAGCAGCGTCAGCGACCCTACATGCCTCGAGCACATCAACGCGAAGTGCCGCCGGTCGAGCGTTGCGAGCTTGGGCTCGTCGAGGCGCTCGACCACCGCGAGCACGGCCGCATCGACGAACCCCACGTCCGCGTCCGCGTAGCGCAGACAGAGCTCGCGCACTCGCTCGTAGTCAGATGGCAGCAGGTCGACGACCGTGTAGAACCCGGCGGAGACGTCACCAAGGAGCGCGGCAAAGACAGCGAGTGCGCCGTCGCAGCGCAACAGGAACTCGATCTCCAGGAGAATCGGCGATGGGATAAGCACAGGCTCGCTCGAGCCTTCGATCAACGCTCGGCAGGAGGCGTGCTGCCGGTCGCTCCGATCGAGCGACGCGTACAGCGGTCCCGTGTCGAGAATCAGCGCTAAGCGTGCGGCTCGGGCCGCAAGTCGCTTGCACCCTCCGCCGTGTCAGTACGCCCCGACGCAAACATGCCGATGCTCTTCGGCTTCGGTCGACGCACAGGAGTCTGCGCAATCGGCCCGGCCTCATCCTCGAGCGCTTCGCGGATCAGCGCGGCCATCGACGTGCCTCGCTCCGCAGCGCGCACCCGCAGCCGCCGCAGCAGCTCCTCGGGTAGCGAGATCATTGTGCGCTTCATCCTGATGCATTGATATCACGTGTCGCTAGAACAGATGTTTCACGTGAAGCACCGGCTCGCGGCTCGGCGGGGAGACGGGCGGGGCTCCGGCGTCACTCCAGCCGCAGCGCCCGGCGGGCCGCGGCGATCACCCGCGCGGCGTCCGGGCCGTCCGGGTACCGCGACGGGTCCGGGTCCGCCGTCGGCGGGTCGCCGAGCAGCAGCTCGCAAAGCGCGCTCGCGCACCACGCGAGTGCGTGCAGGTCGTAGCCGCCCTCGAGCACCACGACCGCGCGCCCCGCGCACAGCCGCTGCGCCGCCTCGAGCACGAGCTGCGCCACCCGCGTGTAACCGGCCGTCGACACGTTCAGCGTGCCCAGCGGGTCGCGCGCGTGGGAGTCCCAGCCGCTCGAGACGAGCACGAGCTGCGGGCGGTGCCGCTCCAGCAGCGGCACGCACACCTGCTCGTACGCTGCGACGAAGCCGGCGTCGCCGGTGCCGTGGGCCAGCGGCACGTTCGCCTTCGTGCCGCGCGCGGCGCCCGAGCCTGTCTCGTCCGCGGCGCCGGTGCCGGGATAGAACGGAGAGGCGTGCGTACTGAAGTAGAGCACGCGCGGGTCGGCCTCGAAGATCGCCTGCGTGCCATTGCCGTGGTGCACATCCCAGTCGACGATCGCCACCCGCTCGACTCCGGCGCGCAGCGCGGCGGCCGCGGCGAGCGCGACGTGGTTGTACAGGCAGAAGCCCATCGCCGAGCTCGGCGTCGCGTGGTGGCCACACGGCCGAGTCGCGAGGAACGCGCTGTCGAGGTCGCCCGCGATCACCGCCTCGGTCGCCGCTACCGCGCCGCCGGCGATGCGCCGCGCGATGTCCGGCGACGCGGGCGTCACGTAAGTGTCGGAGTCCAGCCACGCCCCGCCGTATGCACCCGCGGCTGCCACCGCGTCCAACAGCCCCTGGTCGTGCACCGCCAACAGCTCCGCGTCAGTCGCGGCGCGCGGCGCCAGCGGACGCATGCGCGCCGCGAGCCCCGTGCGCTCCAGCTGCTCGACGATCGCGATCGTGCGCTCCGGCCGCTCGACGTGCCCCGGCGCCGCATGCGCGACGTGCCCGGGCTCCGTCACCAGCGCGACGCGCCGCCCAGCAGACGGCTGCGTGCCCGGCGCGGCAGGAACGTGCTCGGAGGCC
>VGPB01000005.1 GCA_016875695.1 Chloroflexota bacterium
CCCGCTGCGCGTGTCGAGCACGCGGGCCGCGAGCGCCCCGCGTTCGGCGACGCGGAGCGTGCCGCGGCCGAGGCTGCAACCGAGAACGGCGGCGATCGCGTCCGTCGCGCAGGACGCGGTCTCCAGGGTCACGTCCAGCCGGCCTCGCGCCGCAGGCAGCGCCAGTCCCAGCGAGGCGACCGCGGCGAGCGCCATCCGCGTGCCGAGCGTGACGCCGGGGCAACGGCGTCCCTGCTGTGCGGCGGCGCGCCGGAGCAGGTCCCGGAGCTGCGCGTCGCCGGCCGACGTAAGCTCGAACGCCCGCTCGATCGCGTCCGCGAAGCGCGGGGCGGCATCGAGGCCGGCAGCCAGCAGCTCGCGCCCGTCGCTTGCGGTCAGCGTGGCCGTGCCGGTGCGGGCATCGACGTGCAGGCGCGCGTCGGCCGGCTCGGTGCGGAACCCCTCGACGATCACGATGTCGACGACGGGCAGGAGCGCGTCCACCGCCTCATCGAGCGTTACGTCGGCGCGGCTGCGCTCGAGCACGCCGTCCGCTGCGGCGAAGACGACGCGAGTCGCGCCGGCCAGCGCGAAGCGCTGCGTGTCCGAGCCGTCCTTGTCCACGGGCAGCGGGTGGTGGGAATGCTTGACGGCGCCTACGCGGTAGCCACGCCGGGTCAGCTCCGCGATGAGCGCGCTCGCGAGCAGCGTCTTGCCCGCGTTGCGCTCGTCCGCCTGCACGCGCACCACCGGCACTACGGGGAGGTGAGGCACGGCGCGCCGCCCGCCGCTACTCGAACGAGGGGAACGCGGGGAGGTCGACGTCCGGCGCCGCGGCGCTCTCGTCCTCCGCGAACAGTTCGTCCTCGTCGACCGGCGGCTCGCCATCGAGGCACACCATCGGCTCGTCGTCCTGCGGGCGCGGGATGCGCGCGGTCAGCGGCGCGGGGAGCACGCCCGCTGCGGCGATGTCCATGACGACGAACTGCTCGAGCAGGCGTGCGACCGCGGCGAAAAAGCGCCCCGCGGCGTTATCGGCGGCGGCATCGCGCAGGTCTGTCGCGAACGCGTTCACCCAGCGGCCGGGGTGCGTCTGCAGGAACGCCTGCGTCGACTCGCTCGCGAGCGCGCGGCGGTCGCCCCAGCCGCGCAGCGCCGCGTACGCCTCGCGGCGCGTCACGACCGCGAGGAACTCGAGCTCCGTGCCGATGTAGTCGGGCATCGTGCGCCGCGCGTCGGCGGTCTGCAGGCCCCAGGCGTTGTAGAAGCCGGCGATGTCCGCGAGCTGCGCCGCCTTGGCGAAGGTGTCGCGTTCGTACTCCGTCTCGTGCGGCGAGCAGAGCACCTGGCCCTGGAACAGGCGGTTGTGCTCCAGCTGCAGGTCCGGCACGAGCGCGGCCGCCCGCGCCTCGGCGATTGCCGCGAGCCGCGGCGCGAGGCCGTACGCGCGCACTACATCGTGCTCATCGAGGTCCGCGAGCAGCCCGGCGAGGCGCTCGAGGGACGCCTCGGAGGGGTAGGTCAGGCCCAGCGCGAGCGCTTCGTAGACGGCGGAACGCCCGAGGACGCGTTGGACAACGCGGTCCTGCAGCGCAGCGCGGCCGCGAGTGTGCTGAGTGGTCATCTAGGCCTCGACTTCCATGGGCACCCAGTCGGCGTACTGCTTGCGCGCGCCGCGGTTCTGCTTCGCGCCGTCCCAGACGGCGAAGGCGACGGGCGCGCGAGCGCCGGGGCGCACGCGCGCCTTGCTGCGGTCGCCGCTGTCCATCGGCATCGCGATCACGACGCGCCAGCGCCCGCGCTCGTTCACGCCGCGTCCGGTGGCGAGCTGCTGCTCGTGCGTGGTGAGCGAGCCGAAGCCGGCGGCGGTGAGCTCCTCGATGGGCGACGTGCGCTCGCGCGCGGAGAGCGAGTTGCCGGCGAACACGCCCGGGTAGAACACGACGCTGTTCGCCTCGCCGAGCAGCCCCTCCGGCGTGACATCGTTGTGCATGTTCGGGAAGATGTCCTTCACGGTGCGGCGCCCGTGGTCCACGTCCCACTGCCAGCTGGCCTTCCAGTGCAGGATGTGCACCACCTGCCCTGGCGTCTCCGGCTGGCCGCCGGCCGCTGGGATGGGCGCGAGGCCCATGGTGATCGACGTCTGCGGCGCCGCCGCGTCGGGCTCGTCTGCGACCGGCAGCTGCACCGCGACGGCGTCGCGGAAGCGCGACATCTGCTCGATGTCGTTGACGACCGCATCGCCCCACTCGATGTGGAACGCGATGTCCGTGCCGTTGTGCAGCGCGCGCACCCACAGCTCGGGGACTGCGAGCTCGCTCACCTGCGGCGGCGCGACCTGCTGCATGAGCAGGGGCGCGACGAAATGGTCGAGACTGAGCCACGCTTCGTTGTCGGGATCGTCAACCGGCAGGTCGCCCTCGTGCCGCCGCGCGATCAGCTGGTCGGTGGCGCCGGCGCGCGAGCTCACGAGCGCGGCGACGCCGACCGCGGCCACGGCGCCCGCCGCCACGGCGCCGGCCCCGCGCAGGAACGAGCGACGGTCGACGTTGCGTTCGGTGGTCACGGCAGCCTCCTTCGCGGTCAGCGCTGCGCCTACGTGATGTTGTGGTTGTACGCCTGGCGCACCTCGTCGAAGTAGGTGCGCACCCAGCTCGGCTCGCGCACGGGGACGCGCACGATCTCGGCGCCGTTCTCGTCCATGCCGATCGCGATCTCGCCGTCGATGCGGAAGCGGTGCATGATGCGCTCGGCGGAGCCGAAGAGCGTGAACACGCCGAGCAGCTCCGGGTCGTTCTTCGTGTTCGCGTAGGTCGTGATCGCGTCGTCGACGCCGGGGCCGAACATCTGGCGCAGGTACTCGCGGCCGGCGTGGATCGGCGGGATGTAGTACACGTTCGGCTCGGTGCCCGCCTGCGGGTACATCGGCAGCGCGACCTTGCGGACCTTCACCAGGTAGTCGATGGGGTTCTGCGGGTTGACCTGGCCGGGAGGCGAGATGAAGCCGGCGAGGCGGATGCGCCCGATGCAGCTGGTCACGCACTGCGGCTGCAGGCCCTGCTCCACCTTCGGGAAGCAGGCAATGCACTTCTCGGTCGTGCGAGTGTTGTTGTTGAACATCACTTTCTTGTACGGGCAGCCCTGCGCGCACTCCTGGTAGCCGCGGCAGCGCTCCTGGTCCACGAGCACGATGCCGTCCTCCGGCCGCTTGTAGATCGCCTGGCGCGGGCACGCCGCGATGCAGCCGGGGTACGTGCAGTGGTTGCAGATGCGGGCCAGGTGGTAGAACCACGTCCCGTGCGGCAGGTCGGGGAAGTAATCACCCTGCTTGACGGGGGCGCTGACCTCGTCCTCGCCGATGTTCGGGAAGGCCCAGTCTTCCTCATCCGGCAGCCAGCCGCGCACGCGCTCGGTCGGCGGCAGGCCCTCGAAGATGGTCTCGCCCTCGTAGCGGCCGCCGTTCCACTTCGCCGGCCCCATCGCGTTCATCAGCTCGACGTCCCAGCCGACGGGGAAGAAGCCGAACGGCTTGGACTCGACGTTGTTCCAGAGCATGTACTCCTGGCCCGTGCCCCAGGTCCACGTGGACTTGCACGCGATCGTGCAGGTCTGGCAGCCGATGCACTTGTTGGGGTCGAAGATCCACGCGATCTGGCGGCGCGGGCGATTCTCGGGGTACGGGTACTCCATCGTGCGGCCGATCTGCCAGTTGTTGACCTCTGCCATCGAACGCATCCCTCCAGTCGGTGGTGGCCGTGCAGGCCGGAGCTATGCCTGGTAGAAGCCGCCGCTCAGGTAGCGCTTCATGAGCGCGGACTCGGCGCCGGCGCGGAAGCCCAGCTCGGTGGGGCGCCACTTGCCCTTCGCGCCGATGCCGCCGTCCTCGGCCTTCTCGATCTTGATGAACGATTCCTTGGGCGCGCCCACGACGGAGTGCACGTCCCCCTCGAAGCCCACGCCGAGGTTCTGGCCGAAGTACGGCTTACGCACCAGCGTCTCGGTCTGCAGCGTGGGCTTGAGCCACGCGCGCGTGCCGCTCTGGTGGCTGCCGTGGCGGAAGTGCGCCTGGTAGTTCGTGTCCGGGTTCTTCGCCAGGCCGTCCGCGCGCTCCTTCTGGCCGCGCACGGAGCCGCGCGTGGAGACGTACATGTGGAACCACATGCGCGTCACGCCGGGCTGCATGCCGTTGTTGTAGCGAGCGCGCGCCATGCCGCGCGCCACCTCGTAGTCCGGGTCGTCCTTCTTCCAGCCGCGGTACGGCCGGTCCTCGGGGTCGGCGTCGAACCAGATGTAGTCGCCGTCGTTGATGCCGAGGGCGCGTGCATCGCTGGGGTTCATCTCCATGTAGCCCTCGCCGACCCACGGGCTGCGCTTGTCGCGCCGGTACATGTCGCCGAACGGCCCGAACAGGTACGACATCCAGTCGAGGTCGACGGGGGTGGTGTGCGCGCCGTGGCGGTACTTCGGCGTGATGAAGACGAAGCGGTAGCTCGGGTCCTTCGCCGCGAGCGGGTGCTTCGTGACCTTGAGGTCGGACCAGGGCTTGACCACGTTGCGCACCTGGCGCGTCTCCGTCGACAGGTCGTTGCGGTTCAGGCCGTAGGCCTCGGGGCCCTGCGGCTGGATCAGCGGATGCTGCTTGGCGAGGATGACGTTCGGCTCGTAGTACGTGGAGTCGATCGGCTCGCGGTGCACCGGCAGGTTCTCGCCGTGCTCGATGAACTCGGGCTCGTCGCGGTAGAACTCCAGGCGGCCGGTGCGGTTGTACCAGGGCTTGTTCTCGAAGCGCTGCTCCCAGCCGACCTGGCGCGGGTACGTGCGGAAGTTCATGAGCGCGGGGATACCCTGCTTCGCCAGCTCCTCGAGCTTGAGCACGTCGTAGCCGCGCGTGGTCGACCCCCCGCTGAAGATGCGCTGCAGGTAGACGTCGACGCGGTTGTCAGTGACGAACTTCCAGTGCGTCGCGAAGCGCTGCTCGCCCGTGATGGCGGTGAGCCGGCGCGCCACACCCTCGAACACCTCGATGTCGGAGCGGGTGTCGAAGATGCGTCGCAGCGGGCTGCGCGGGAACATGTGCAGGAACGGGTTGGTGCACGACCCGGACGCGTCGACGTGGCGGAACTCGCCCCAGCTGTCGACGGGGAAGACGATGTCGGCATACTCGCACGACGCGGTCCACCACCAGTCCTGCACGAAGATCGACTCGATCTTTGGGAGCGTGTTGTGGACCACGTCGTGGTGCCACTTCGCGTTGCCGAGCAGCGAGTTCGAGTTGCCGAAGTGCACGAGCTTCGTCGGCGTGGGCATGTGGCTCTTGCCAGTGAAGTTCTTGTTGCCCACGCGCAGCGGCCGGTCGCTGTAGTTGTAGTAGTGCGCGGACTCGGTCTTGTAGTAGAGCTTGGTGCGGGCCGGCCGCGCGGGATCGAGCTCGATGTCGAACGGGTCCTCGAGCGTGTACTGCGGGATGCCGTTGAAGACCGAGCCGCGGTAGTTGCCTGCGTACGACCCGGCGTTGCCGCCGATGTGGCCGATGTTGTCCGTGACCGCGCAGAGCAGGAGGATGGCGCGCCCGAAGAGATCGTTGTTGAAGTAGTGGTTCGGGCCCATGCCGTGCGCCAGCAGCGCTTTGCCGCGCGCCGCTGCGACCTGCCGCGCCAGGCTCTCGATCGCCGCTTTGCGCGCCCAGGTGATCTCCTGCGCCTGCTCCGGGGTGAAGTTGTCGTCGAGGTACTTCTTGATGACGTTGAAGACGGGCTGCGCCTTCACCGTCTGCCCGCTGGCGAGGCGCACGTCGTACTCGCCGGTGAGCGAGGGGTCGATGCTGAAACGATCGCCCACCTGGTCGCGCGACACGGCCGCCGGACCGTTGGTGCGCGCATCCCACACGACGAAGTCGCCCCACTGCTCGCGCAGCGCCTGCGGCAGGTACTGCGTGCCCTGCAGCGCGGGCGCCGGCATCGCGTCCGTTGGTGACATGAGCCGCACGTAGTTGGTGAGCTCGGCCGGGCGGTAGCTCGGGAAGACGTCCGCCGCGGAGAGCAGCTTCTTGTTGTCCATCCGCACGAGCAGCGGCAGGTCCGTGAACGACTTGACGTTCTTCGCGTCGTACAGGTTGTTGGCGAGGATGTACTGCACGCAGCTGAGCGCGAGCGCGCCGTCGACGCCGGGGCGCGTGAGAATCACTTCGTCGGCGCGGTTGGCCGTCGACTGGTAGTCGGTAGCGACGACGATGAGCTTCGTGCCCTTCTGGCGCGCCTCGGCGAGCCAGTGGCCGTCGGGCATCTTCGTCGAGATCCAGTTCATCCCGAACATGACCACGAGGTCCGCGTGCTCAGGCGCGAACAGCTCGAACTCGACCGTCTGGTGCCCGGTGACCATCGGGTGGCCGGGCGGAAGGTCGGTGTGCCAGGAGTAGTTGTCCCAGCCGCGCGAACCTTTCGCTTTGTCCGGGCCGACCTTGCGGATGTTGGCGTCGAGCAGCGCGAGCATGTTCGCGAAGCGGTAGAAGCCGAAGATGCGCGTGATGCCCAGCAGCGGCATGCCGCCGCGCATCTTCACGACCTTGGTGCCGGCCTCCTCCATCGCCTCGATCATGTCCGGGTCGTAGCCCTGCCGCTTGAGGCGATCGGCGCCCGGCGTGCCGGAGTAGGTCGTCGCGGTGTTGATGTAGGCCTTGGCGGCGAGATCGAACGCTTCGTCCCAGGACACCTTCACCCACTGGTCTGCGCCGCGCTTCGTGAGGTCGGTGCGCGGCTGGCCCGTGGCGGCATCGCGCTGGAAGCCGCCGTCCGCCCACTCTTTCCAGCCCTTGCGCACCATCGGCGCCTGTGGCCGGCGGTCGCCATAGAACTTGCGCGCGAGCGCGAGGCCCTTCTGGCAGCCGCGCGGGTCCCAGCGGTGGCTGGCAGTGTTGCCGTAGAGGTCCTGCGCCTTGCCGTAGCCGTACGTCTGGTGGATGCGCACCACGACGCCGTTCTTGACGCTCGCGCGCAGCAGGCAATCGTGCGTGTCGTTCGGCGCGCACGTGAAGACGAACTCGGAGTCCGGCTTGAACAGGTCGCGGTACACGCGCTCCCAGCCGCGGTCCGGAAACACCGTGAGCGGGTCGGACACGCGCACGGGGTCGGCGGCTTCGAGGTGCCACGGTTCGAAGCGGAGCACCTGGCTGAGGGCGACGCCCGTGGCGGCCCCCGCCGTGCGCTTGAGGAAGCTTCGCCGCGAGAGGTCGCGCTGGGTCATGGCTCCGTCCTTCGGACCGTGCGGCGTGTGCTGCCGCGCCTGCGCGCATCCTTCACCCCATCGCGTTCGTGCGGACGGGCCGTTGGTCACGACTCCTCGGGGACTGCAGTCCCCGAGGACGCGCGCAGCGCGGCCGCGCCCTCGTCCGCCCGGGCCGGCGCGAGCTGCGCAGCGGCGCCTACCTGCGTCAGGTCGCTCGGGAGGGGTCCGCCCGTGCGGCGCTTACTGGGCGGGCTGGTTGCGGCTTCGCCAGGCGAGCGCCAGGCCCGTGAGGAGCAGCGGCAGGTAGGTGATCGCCACCCAGGCGCGCGGCTCCATGGCGTGCGGCATCGGCAGCTGCACCCAGTCCCACGGGCGCTGCTCCAGCACGTGCAGGAAGTACTCCTCGATCAGCTTCGGCGTGAGCGTGACCACCACCACGAGGAGCGTGACCCGCGCGCTCGTCAGCATGCGGTCGCGCGCGGCGAGCAGCCGGAAGCCCGCATAGAGCAGGTACAGCGTCTCGAAGACGTTCGGGAACGCCATCAGCAGCCAGCGCTGCTCGGTCGCGATGAACGCGGCGACGCCCACGACGCGCAGCGCGAACGCGCCCAGCGCCAGCGCGCGCGCGACCGGGTCGCGCCACCGCCACGCCGCGACCGCCGCGACGGCGAGCAACGCAAGGTCCAGCACCTTGTCCCATTCCTGGTACAGCGCCTGGAACTCCGCCGACCGATCACCCGCGTCGAGCCAGAACCAGTCCCACTTGTCCACCTCGAGCGCCACCACGAAGCCCTCGAACGGCGCGACCAGCACCGCCAGCGAGGACAGCAGGCGCAAGACGACGACGGCCTCCATGGGGAGGGTCCAGCCGCGGTGGCCCATCTCCACCATCACGCGGTCGCCGATGTACACGAACAGCGCGAGCGCGCCCAGCCGCAGCACCAACACCGGCCAGCGGCGCTGCAGCGCCTGCGCCAGCGTCTCGCCCCGCCGGGCTCGGGACGGGATCATCGCGCCTCCAGCTGTGCGAACATGGTGGCCGGGCCGCCCGGGCAGGGCGGCTGCGCGGCCGGGGCCGGGGGACACGCGATGTGGGCCGTGGACGGCCTGGCCAACTTCCTGCCGTACGCCGGCCTTCCGCTGCTGCTCGCGGGCCCGGTGACGCTGCTGCTGCGCCGGCGCGCCGCCACGCTGCTTGCCATCGCCCTGCTCGCCGGCGGGGTCGCCATCATAGCGGCGCCCGGCGCGTTCCTCGCGCTCGCGCACCCGGCGCCGGCGGGCACGCCGCAGCTCCGCGTCGTCACCGCGAACGTGCTGATGAGCAACGATCGCCTGGCCGCACTCGCCGAGGACGTGCTCGCGCAGGACCCGGACGTCATCGTCTTCGAGGAACTGCAGCACGACCTGGCGCAGGTCTCCCCCCGGCTCGCGTCCGCCTATCCGTTTCGTTTCTCGACCGCGCTCCCGTGGCTGACGGTCGCGTCGCGCCTGCCGCTCGCCGACACGCGCGTGATCCCGGTCGCGACGAACGATCGCGGGCGCGACCTGCTGGCCGCGACGGTTGACGTCGGCGGCGAGCGCGTGTCGCTGCTCGCGGTCCACCTCATGCCGCCGCTGAACGCGGACGCGTTCCGGATCACGACCGCGCAGCACAGCGCGTTGCAGGCAGCGGTCGAGCGCGCGGAGGGGCCGCTGCTCGTCGTTGGGGACCTCAACGCCACCGCGTTCTCGCCGACATTCGCGGGCATGCTGCGCGGCACCGGCCTGCGCATCGCCGCCGGCTCACGCTGGCCGGAGCCCACGTACTTCGCGTACGGACGGCTGGGCGTGCGGATCGACCACGTGCTCGTCCGCGAGCTGGGCGTCGCCGCCGAGCGGGTGTTCGACCTCGCGGGCTCCGATCACCGCGGCCTCAGCGTGGACGTCACGCTGCCGGCTGGCGGCGCTGCCTCCGCCGCACGCCGCTGAGCGTTCGCCGTCGCGTGACAGTGTGACGTGGCCGGCGCATACCCGCCGCGGCAGAACCGCGGGACCGGGAGGAAGTGCTAATGCCGACGCTGGACGACGCGCTGGCGATCGCCCTCGCGGCGCATCGCGGCCAGGTGGACAAGGCCGGCGAGCCGTACATCCTGCATCCCCTGCGGGTCATGCTGCGCATGCGGTCCGAGACCGAACGCATCGTCGCGCTGCTGCACGACGTGGTCGAGGACAGCGATAGGACGCTGGACGACCTGCGTCGCGACGGCTTTGCGGACGAGGTGGTCGCCAGTGTCGGCCATCTCACTCGGCACGAGGGCGAGCTCTACGAGCACTTCATCGAGCGGGTGCGCCCGCATCCACTGGCCCGGCGCGTGAAGCTCGCCGATCTCGAGGACAACCTCGCGCTGACGCGCCTGGCCGTGCTCGATGTCGGGTCGTTCGAGCGCGTGCAGCGATACCTGCGCGCATGGCACGAGCTGCGCCGCGCGGAGTCCGAGCAGGCGCCGACTGCGTGAGCGGCGGGGCGCACGTCGCTTGTGCGATTGCGTCGGCGCACTGAGCGCGGGCGTAACCGCGAACGTCATGCGGCGCCGGGGCGAGCGGAGAACGCTACGAAGCGGGCGATGTCTGACACGGTGCTGCAAGCACCGCCGTGCCACGATCCTCCCGCGCGCGCAGCAGCGCGCGAGCGCACGAGCGGAGGCGCCACATGAGCAGCGGCGAGGAACCGGTCGATCGAGTCGAGTCCAGGCAGGGCCGTCGCTGTCCCGATTGCGGGGCGGAGTTCGCCACGGAGGCGTTGCTCGCCAACCACCGCCGCCTCCACACCGCCACGGGCGAGGAACGCGAGGCGCTGCTGGACGAGCAGGCCGAACGCCGGCCGTGACGGGCTGTCCCCGCGCGGGAGCGCGAGCGCGCCGCCTCACCGAGGAGCGCGATCCGCAGCGCCTCGATGACCTCGTCGACGTGCAGAGCGAGGACTCGTTCCCCGCGAGCGATCCGCCGTCGACGACGCCGGTCGTCGCGATCGGCCCGCCCGGCGCGCCGCCCGTCGACGCATGCGCGCCGCAGGCAAGCCGCGATTCGCACCGCTGACCGCGGTTATGTCGCCGGCTGAAGCTCGGCGACCGCCAGTTGCACTACGCGCATGGTGTCGACCGCTGCCGGGAAGCCGCAGTACACGGCCGAGTGCAGCGCGAGCTCGAGCAGCTCCTCGGGCGAGCAGCCGTTGCGCAGCGCCATTCGCACGTGGATCGCGAGCTCGTGCTCGCGGCCGAGGGCTGTGAGGAGCGCGACGGTGAGCAGGCTGCGTGTCTTCGGCGGCAGCCCCGGCCGCGCCCACACCGAGCCCGCGAAGCCGGCGCCGCCCTCGCGAAACGCCCGGTAGAGCGCGCTGTCCATCCCGGGGAACAGCTCCGGATGCTGCGCGCGCACCTGCGCGACAAGCTCCCCGAACGTCCCTCCGAGCCCGAGGTCGTCCCGTTGTGGAGCCATGCGCACCTCCTCGAGCCGCTGCTGCGCGCCGCCCGATGATCCGCAGGCGCGGGCGGTCTGCGTGGCCCGATGCGCTGCCGCGCCGCCAGGCGTGGGCGCCGGTTGCAGCGCGCCCGGCCGCAGAGCGGCCGGGCGCGCTGCAACCGTACCCGTGGTGGGACTAGCGGCCCTTCCAGTTCGGCGCGCGCTTCTCGGCGAACGCCTTCGGGCCCTCGAGCCGGTCTTCGCTCTTGGCGACCTTCTCGAGCAGGGCCTTGTTGTGCTCCTTGAGGCTGTCCAGCAGCGTCGAACCCTGCGGGGTCGCCGGCGGGTTCATGTGCAGGTGCACGCCGTTCTTGAGGGCCTGCACCGCCAGCGGCGCGCACTTCTTGAGGATCTCGGCGCGCTTCTCGGCCTCGGCCATCATCGCCTCACGGTCGGGCACGAGCCACTGCACGAAGCCGATGTCGTGCGCCTGCTGCGCGGTGATGTGGTCGCCGGAGAGGATGATCCACATCGCCCAGCCCAGCGGCACGAAGCCCAGCTCGAGCGTGTCCATGAGGTTGATCGGCGTCAGGCTGCGCAGCGGTTCCGGCATCCCGAACATCGACTTCTCGGTCGCGATGCGGAAGTCGCAGCGCGCGGACATCTGCATGCCGCCGGCCAGCGCGTAGCCATCCACGGCCGCGATGATCGGCTTCTTGCAGCGCGTCGCCGCGCCGAAGCCGTCGCGGGTGGTGGTCGGGGCGCCGGTGCGGTCGCGCTCCGTCATCTCCTTCAGGTCGGCGCCGGCGCAGAACGCTCGACCGCCGCCACCAGTCAGCACCACGACGAGCACGTCGTCGTCGTTCGTCGCCTCCTCGAAGCTGTCGTGCAGGCCGTTCATCACGCCGGTGCTGAGCGCGTTCATGCGCTCAGCGTTGTTGATCGTGAGCCACGCGATGCGATTGCGCTTCTCGTAGCTCAAGAGCTCGAACGTCTTCGACACCATCTCCCACGAGCCTCCTCACCGCCGAGTTAGACACCGACCTATTGTTGGAGCTTGATCTGCGGCAGACCCGCCGTCGCGGGCGGGAGTCTACCACAGCGTTCTGCGCTTCAGCCCGCGCGCGCCGGCCGCGGTCCGCGGGCCGCCCCCGCGTTGTCACGAGCGGTACCATCCGCGTGCCCGGTCGCACGGTCCGGGCGAGGAGCGAGCGTGCCATGGCCGAACCGCTGCGCGACCTGCGCTATGTCGTCTACGAGCCGCGAGGCGCCGTCGCGGTCCTGCGGATGAACCGCCCCGAGCGACTGAACGCATGCGGCGCCGAGATGCTCGCCGAGCTGAACACCTGCTGGCAGGAGGTGATGCGCGATCCCGCGGTGCGCGTGGCCGTGCTCACCGGGACCGGGCGCGCCTTCTGCGCCGGCCGCGACATCCGCGAGCAGGCCGAGGCGGGCGGGCGGCCCACGGCCCGGCCCGGCGACGGACGCAGCGTGCTGGGCTTCTTCTTCGTGCCGGACATGGACAAGCCGATCGTCTGTGCCGTGAACGGCGGCGCCTGGGGGCTCGGCTGGTTCATGGTCTGCGGCTCCGACATCGCGGTCGCCTCGAGCGAGGCGGTGTTCGCGATGTCGGAGGTGCCGACCGGCGTCATCGGCCCTGCGTTCATTCCGCTGATGAACCAGCTGCCGTGGCTCCCGGGCAGCGAGCTCGTGCTGCGCGGGCAGCGCATCAGAGCGCAGCGCGCGTACGAGCTCGGCCTCGTGAACTACGTCGTGCCGCCGGACCAGGTGCTACCACGCGCGCTCGATCTCGCCGAGGAGCTCGCGACGCTGCCGCCTGCGCACGTGCGCGCAACCAAGCGCCAGCTGCTGATGGCGCGGCCGCGCCCCAGCGCGTACCAGGCGACGGTGGCCTTCCCGCAGGCCTCGGCGGCGCTCTTTGAGCTCGAGGACACGAAGGAAGCGGCGCAGGCCTTCGCCGAGAAGCGCCGCCCGGTGTTCCGCGACCGGTGAGCGCGCCGCCGATCGCGCAGCCCAACGACACGTGGCTCGACTCGGCGCCGGCGGCGGACGGTTCGCGCTGCGGATCGCACGGCGCGTGCGCCGGCTGGTCGCGATCGAACCGTCCGCGGCGATGCGCGACGTGCTGACGCAAGCGATCTCCGCCGTGGGGGCGACGAACATCGATGTGCACGACTTGCGCTGGCCATCCGCGACGTGGACCGAGGGCGCCGAAGTGGCGCTCGCGGCGCACTGCCTGTACGACATCCGCGAAGTCGGCCCGTCCATCGAGGCGATAGAGCGCCATGCGCACCGGCTGTGCGTAGTGGCGCTCGCGCAGTTCGCGCGCGGGACACAGCTGGCGACGCTGTTCGAAGTGACGCATGGCGAGCCGCTGCAGGCGCTGCCCGCGCTCAAGGAGTTCGTCGCGCTGCTCGGCGCGTACCACCGGCCCTACCAGTTGCAGCTCGTGCGCGGCGATGCCGCGGACGCGGTGCGGACGCACGACGAGGCGTACGCGCTGGCCGGCCGCCTGCTCCGGCTCCAGCCGGGCTCCGCGAAGGACGCGCGCATGCGTGCGCTCGTCGACGAGTGGTGAGGCGACGGCGAGGGCGTGCGCATGCCCGGCGGCTTCCGCCACATCGACGTGATCTCGTGGCGTCCGCCGGGCGCCGGCTGAGCCGCCGGCGCGCTCCACACAGGCCGCCCACCGCTAGCGACGCGCGGTGATGCGGTCGACCTCGGCGAGCTCGTCCGCGTCGAGGCGCCAGCTCGCGGCGGCGGCGTTCGCGGCCACCTGCTCGGGGCTGGTCGCGCCCGCGATCACGGACGCCACGTACGGCAGCGAAGCGAGCCACGAGAACGCGAGCTCGAGCAGCGTGTGGCCGCGCTCGTCCGCGAAGCGCTGCAGCTCCTCGACGACGTCAAAGTTGCGGTCCGTGAGCATGCGCTGCGCCATGCCCCCCGACGACAGCCGTGCGCCGGCCGGGCCCGGCTCGCCGCGGCGGTACTTGCCGGTCAGCAGCCCGCTGGCGAGCGGGG
Source organism: Chloroflexota bacterium (assembly GCA_016875695.1). Classification (GTDB taxonomy): domain Bacteria; phylum Chloroflexota; class Dehalococcoidia; order UBA2979; family UBA2979; genus SHYP01. The sequence continues at coordinate 13,681 of VGPB01000005.1, forward strand.
AGAACGGGATCAGGCTGAGCCCGAACGCCTCGATCGCGGGCACGAGCTCGCCCTCGATGCGGCGGTCCAGGAGGCTATACGCGTTCTGCGCGGCGATGAACGGTACGTAGTAGCCGGCCCGAGCGGTGTGATGCGCGTCGGCGACCTGCCAGCCCGCGAAGTTCGAGTTGCCGATGTAGCGCACCTTGCCCGCACGCACGAGGTCGTCGAGCGTGCGCAGCGTCTCCTCGATCGGCGTGCGCACGTCCGGCGTGTGCATCTGGTACAGGTCGATGTAGTCGGTGCCCAGCCGCCGCAGCGAATCTTCGACGGCGCGCATGATGTACGCGCGCGAGCCGCCGCGCGACATCGGACCTTCGCCCATCGCGTTCGCGAACTTCGTCGCGATGAGCGCGCGGTCGCGCCGACCCTTGAGCGCGCGTCCGATGTACTCCTCGGACAGCCCGCGGTTGCCGTAGATGTCGGCCGTGTCGATGAAGTTGATGCCCTCGTCGAAGCAGGCGTCGATGACCGAGCGCGTGGCTACTTCGTCGATGCGCCCGCCGAAGTTGTTCGTGCCGAGGCCCACGACCGAGACCTCCAAGCCTGAGCGGCCCAGGTTGCGGTACTCCATCGCGACCTCCTCGCGGCCATCGCCTGTCAGCGCGCGAGTATAGCGAGGCGCGCGGGCCGCCGCGCCGCGCCGGCAGGCGTTGCCGACGCCGGGCTGGACACGCTCGCGCGGTGGCTCCACACTCCGCGCGATCGACGGCTGGAGGCCGCGGTCAGCGGCAGGCGTGCCGCAGGAGGATGGACCACGATGGTCGTACGCGAGCGTCCGTTCAAGGTGGTCGGCACGCGCCCGGTGCGCCCGGACGGGGTGGACAAGGTGACGGGGCGCGCGGTCTACGGCGTGGATGTGCGCCTGCCGCGCATGCTCTTCGCGCGCGTGAAACGCAGCCCGTACGCGCACGCGCTGGTCAAACGCATCGACACGAGCAAGGCGCACGCGCTGCCCGGCGTCATGGGCGTGATCACGTTCGCCGACTTCCCTAGCCCAGCCGGGCGCGAGGCGTAAACGCTGCGCGGCGTGATCCCGCTAGCCTGGCTCGTCGACTCGCTGCTCGCGGACCGCAAGGTGTACTACGTAGGCCACCCCGTCGCCGCCGTCTCGGCGACCGACCCGCACATCGCCGAGGACGCGCTCGACCTCATCGAGGTAGAGTCCGAGGAGCTGACGCCTGTGCTCGACCTTCAGGAGGCGATGCGCGACCGCGTCATCCTGCACGACGACCTGCACACGGAGGAGCTGCTGCGCGCGGAGTACGGCGCGCAGGGCGAACGCGGCACGAAGCCCTCGAACATCGCGAAGCACGTCGAGGTGTCGATGGGCGACATCGCGGCAGGGTTCGCGGAAGCCGAGGTCACCGTCGAGGGCGAGTTCGCCACGACGATGGCGCACTAGGGCTAGATCGAGCCGCACACCGGCACCGCGATCTGGACCGCCGACGACCACCTGACGGTGTGGGCGAGCACGCAGGGCGCCTTCGCGGTGCGCGAGGGGCTCGCACAGGTGCCGCAGATTCCGCTCTCGCGCGTCACTGTCATCCCGACCGAGATCGGCCGCGGCTTCGGGGGCAAGACGAAGCTGTGCCTCGAACCGCTCGCCGCGCTGCTGGCGAAGGTGACCGGGCGCCCGGTGAAGATGTGGATGACGCGCCAGGAGGTGCTGGAGGCGTCGGGTCCCACGTCCGGCACGCACATGCGCGTGAAGATCGGTGCGAAGCGCGACGGCACGCTCGTGGCCGCCGAAGCGCACTTCGCCTTCGACGCCGGCGCGTACCCGGGCTCACCGTACGTGAGCGCGGTGCGCACGGCCTTCGGCGCGTACGCGATCCCGAACCAGTTCGTCGAGGGCTGGGACGTGGTGCTCAACAAGCCGCAGGTCGTCGCGTATCACGCACCCGGCGCGCCTGCCGCGTCGGTCGCGGTCAAGTCGCTGCTCAACGAGCTCGCGCAGCGGATCGAGCTGTACCCGATGGAGTAGCGGCTGCGCAACGCTTCCGTCGAGGGCACGCGGCGCGCAGACGGCGCGCGCTTCGGCGCGATCGGTAACGTGCAGGTGATGCAGGCGATCCGCGACTCCGAGCACTACCGCTCGGAGCTGTCCGGCGAGCACCGCGGGCGCGGCGTCGCGATGGGCTTCTGGTTCAACGGCGGCAACGAGTCCAGCGCCTACGCCAACGTCAACGCTGACGGCACCGTGAGCCCGGTGCTGGGGTCGGTGGATATCGGCGGGCAGCGCGCGTCGCTAGCGATGCAGCTCGCCGAGACGCTGGGCATCGAGGTGGCGCAGGTGCGGCCGTTGGTCGTCGACGCGGACTTGGTGGGCTTCACCGCGACCACCGGTGGCAGCCGCACGACGTTCGCCAGCGGCTGGGCAGTGTACGAGGCCGCGCACGACATCCGCCGGCAGCCGGAGGAGCGCGCGGCGCAGATCTGGGAGGTGCCGCGCGACCAGGTGCAGTACGGCGACGACGGCGTGCTGCGCGGCGCCGACGGCGTGCAGATGACGTTCCGCGAGCTCGCCGCGCAGCTCTCCGGGACGGGCGGCATGGTGCAGGGCCGCGCCGACGTGAAGCCGACGACCGTAGGCCCGGCGTTCGCCGGACACATCGTGGACGTCGAGGTGGACGTGGACACGGGCAAAGTGCAGGTGCTGCGCTACACCGCCGTGCAGGACGTGGGCACGGCCGTGCACCCCGACTACGCCGAGGGCCAGATCCAGGGCGGCGTCGCGCAGGGGATCGGCATGACGCTGACCGAGGACTACTGGTTCGATGAGCGCGGGGTGATGCGCAACTCGAGCCTGCTCGACTACCGCATGCCCACGACGCCCGACGTGCCGACGATCGACACCGTGCTCGTCGAGGTGCCGAACCCCGGGCATCCGTACGGGGTGCGCGGCGTCGGCGAGGTGCCGATCGTGCCGCCGCTCGCGGTCATCGCCAACGCCATCCGGGACGCGACCGGCGTGCGCATGCACCGGCTGCCGGCGACGCCGGGGGCAATCCTGCGCGAGCTCGGGAAGCTGGAGGGGTGGACTCGGCGCGCGCCCAGCGCGGCGGTCCGCCGCGCCCCAGCCTGGCGTCGACGTGGTACAACACGTGTAGTATGCCGGCCGGCCAGTATCGCCGGTGCGCCCGGCGAGGGGGCCAGGCCGCAGGGCTTCGCCGTCGGTAGGCGCGCAGAAAGGCGGATGGATTAGCAGCGTATCCGTTCGTTTACCCGCGGTAATCCTGGCGGAGGGTGTGAACTTGCCGAAGCAGTCCCCGATCCCCGACGACTTCGACCGCCCATTCTATGACGCATGCAACGAGGACCGGCTGGTCATCCAGTTCTGCGCGATGTGCAGCCGGTACCAGTTCCCGCCGCGCCGCGCATGCGTGAACTGCACCAACGTCAACCTAGCGTGGCAGCAGGTAAGCGGCCGCGGCCGCATCCAGAGCCGCGTCGTCGTGTACGACACGCCCACCTCGACGCTGATCCCGGATCAGCCGTTCAACGTCGCGACGATCGCGCTCGAGGAGGAGCCGGACGTCACCATGTTCTCGCACCTCCCGGGCGTGCCGGTTGACGAGGTGCCGATCGGGGCGCAGGTCGAGGTGATCTTCGAGGCCACGCCCGCGACCGGACAGAAGGTCCCGGAGTGGCGGGTGGTGGGCTAGCCCGGGCGGGCACGCAGGTTCGAGATGTAGGAAAGGACAACTGAGGGCATGCCGATTCCCAATACCCCGTTCTCCTGGCACCGCAACAAGGAGAACCTCGGCATCTGGCACGGCCGCGGCAAGGTGGCCGCCACCGGCGTGGGCACCTCGCCCACCGCACGACGCTGGGACGAGAAGCCCGAGACCAGCATGGGCGCGCTCACGCTCGCAGCGATCCGCAAGGCGATCGACGACGCGGGCATCCGCCCCTCCGACATCGACGGCATCGTGCTCACTCCCGAGTCCACGACCGGCGTGACGAACGACCCCAACACCCCCCCGCCGGAAGGCTGGGACAAGGTCTTCAAAATGGTCGACTATCCGCAGGCCGGCATCACCCGCGGCGACATCGACTGGGTGCTACTGAACATGCCGGAGCTCAGCAACGTCCAGTTCAAGATGTACGGGACCGGCTGCATGTCGGTCGCGTTCACGACGACGGCGGAGGCCATCGCACGCGGGCACACGCACACGTGCCTCGTCGTGCGCGGCTGGCACAACCTCGCCGGCCGCTACTACGTCGGCCAGGGCGCGGCAGCGCTCGACACCGCATCCGGCCCGTTCAAGTACGGCGCCTGGGGCACGCCGGCCTGCTCCACGGCGGCGTTCCCGTTCGAGGAGTACTGCCGCAAGTACGGCAAGACGCACGACATGATGGCCGCCTTCGTCGTCGAGCAGCGGCGCAACGGCCTGATGAACCCCGACGGCTTCTACAGCCAGCACCGGCCCGAGATGATCACCGTCGAGGACTACCTCGCGGGCCGCTGGATCGCCAAGCCGGCGAACATCTACGACAACGACCTGCCGGTGCAGGCCGCGCTCGCCGTGGTCATGACCACCGCGGAGCGCGCGAAGGACCACAAGCCGAAGCCTGCGTACGTGCTCACGCACGCGCAGACCCGGCCGGAGACGCAGGGCGTCACCCCGTCCCTCGAGTCTTGGGAACGGCTCAGCGACAAGATGGGCCGCATGCTCTACGAGGGCTCGGGCCTGCAGCCCGAGGACCTCGACTTCGAGAACATGTACGACGGCTTCACGCTATTCCACCAGTTCCACCTGGAGGGGCTGCGCTTCGCCTCCCGCGGCGAGAAGCGGGGCTACGCGCTGGACCTCTACCAGACCGACATCAGCATCGAGGGCCCGAACCCGGTGTCGCCCAGCGGGGGCAACAGCGGCAACGGCCGCACCCGCTGGTGGAACCACCGCGACAGCATCCTGCAAATCCAGGGCCGCTCGCCGTCGCAGATCAAAAAGCCGGCCAACAACGGCGTCTCCGGCGCCCACATGCCGCACTTCTGCGACTCGCTGATCTGGAGCTCCAGCCCTGACTAGATCGGTCGCCTGACCGTTCGTCTACTATGGGTGTCCCCTCGGCCCGCCGGGCCGGGGGGACACCGGGGCGTGCGAGGGCCGGACTCGCGGACGCAGGGAGGTCGCGGCGCTTGGTATTCCTGATCAGCTTCGACATCGACGGCACGCTCGAGTTCGGCGACCCGCCCGGCGGGATCACAGTCGAGATGGTCAGACGGGCCAAGGAGCTCGGCTTCCTCATCGGCAGCTGCTCGGACCGCTTCCCCTCGGCGCAGCGCGCGATGTGGGAGGCGCACAACATCGAGTTCGACTTCGTCGCCGCGAAGCACATGCTCCCCGACGTGCGCGAGCGCTTCCCGGCCGACAAGTACCTGCACATCGGCGACCGCGAGCTGGACCAGCAGCTCGCCGAGCAGGCCGGCTTCGAGTTCCTGTGGGACCACGAGGGCGTGTCGGAGCCCTGGCTCGACTGGCTGCGCACGGACGGGCAGTAGGCCCGCCTCGAGGGACCGCCATGCGCATCGGCCTGATCTCGGACACGCACATCCCGGCGACGGGCCCCGAGCCGCCGCCGCAGGTCGAGCAGGCATTCGCGGGCGTCGACCTGATCCTGCACGCAGGGCACGCGTACACCTCGCAGTGCATCGACTGGCTGGCGCGCATCGCGCCGGTCGAGGCGAGCGAGTCGTGGATCCAGGGCTCGGGCGAAAGCCTCACGCGCAACAGCCAGGCGCAGGTGTTCGAACTCGAAGGCCACACGATCGGCATGACGCACGAGCTGCTGCTGCTGAGCCTCGGCGACGAGGTGCTCCCGGGCGCGATCGACCGGTACTACCCGAAGGCGGAGTCGCTCACGGCCGAGCTCGACCGCATCTTCGGCCGGCGGGTGAACATCGTGGTCTTCGGCTACACGCACCAGGCGATGGTGGAGACGCACGAGGGCATCCTGCTCGTGAACCCCGGCAGCCCGAGCCTCATCGGCCAGGCGATCACGCTCGGCACGGTCGCGCTGCTCGAGCTCGCCCCGGGGCGACGCGAGGCGACCGTGGTCGATCTCACCACCCTCGGGCAGGCATAGCCACAGGACCGCGCCTCAGGGTAGTGCGCGCACGCGCGGCACGAACAGCAGCGAGCCGAGCGCGACGGCGACGAGCGCGCCCGCCGTGGCGCCGATCGCCCACTGCACGCTGGTCGCCTCCGCCAGCACACCGACAACGAACGTGCCGAAGGACACGAGACTGAACTCCATCATGTAGACGCTCATCACCCAGCCCTGGAACTCGGGCCGCGTGTACGCCATCAGCAGCACGTTGCTCAGCGACATGTGCCCGGCCTAGCCGAGCCCGAACACCACCATGATCAGCACGGCCGGCCACAGCGTTGTCCGCGTTCGAGGCTCCCGATAGGCTCCCGGAGCCAGACGGGGTTGACGTGTCTTATCGGTGCTCTACCCCTCTACCGATCGTGAGGAAGTGAACGGCCATAATTCTGCTACCATGCTTGCCTGCTCGGGAGATCAGTCGCTCCGTGTTCGCATTGCGCGTACGGCCCCACCTTCTGAGTCGTTTGGTGCTATCAAGACGGCGTTCTTTCGGTGCAACGTTTGTTGGAAGGCGGAATGACTCGATGCCGCGAGATTTCAAGAATTACCTCACCAGCAAACTTGGTGAGAGTCTCGTAGTAGCCGAACTGGCCCGTCGAGGGATTGTTGCTACTGCCTTCTCAGGAAGCGTTCCCGATATCGACATCCTCGCTTACAAAGACGGCGCTACGCTCCCACTTCAGGTGAAGACTTGGCGGGGCGGTGGTGTTCAGTTCAATGCTTCGCGCTTCTTGGAAATTAGCCAGCAAGGCAATCGTCAGTCAGTAATCGCAGAGAGAGAACTCAAAGGCACCCTGACCTACGTATTTGTTCGGGTCGCTGAAGACACAAGGTCGGATCGATATTTTGTTCTTGATCAGTTGCAACTGCGATCTATAGTTCACGATAACTACCAAGGGTTTCTGGACAAGCACGATGGTGTCCGCCCTCGAAACCCGCAGACGACTCACGTTGCTGTTTACGAACCAGATCTTCTTTCATATGAAGATCGCTGGGATGGCATCCTATCGGCGATGTCGGTGTCCTTGTCATAGTCGCGCTACTGCATGCCGTGACAGGCGACTCTCTACTACCCAAGACGCTCTACCGATCTCCCGATCGCGAGGAGGTTATGGTGACCTGGCCCCCTGAAACGGATCCACCGCGAGCGAGAGAATCGCGGTGGTCAGGAAGGGGTGTTTGGATGGCAACGGCGAAGCGGAAGCGGTGCGGGGCCGAGGAAATCATCAGCAAGCTGCGGGAGGCCGAGGTGGGTCTGGCGCAGGGACAGACGATCGACTAGGTCAAAGCCCAGTTCCTGATCGAGGCGTGGCGCAACGAGTACAACCAGATCAGGCCGCACAGCTCGCTCGGCTACCGCTCCCCGGCACCGGAAGTCGTGGCAGGAGCACCGCTGCTCAGGGACGAAACGCTAACTCTGCAAGTGGTATGAATACCGGGGGCAGGTCAGAGATCTGTCAGCTCCGGCTCTAGCTGTCGCTCGTGCTCGATTACCAGGGGCACTCGAGCAAGGTCCGCCCGCTTCTAAACCTCGACTTCCGCATCCGAATCGGCGACTCCCTGATCGACCGCTTCGAGGGGGTCGCGTTCGTCGAGTCGCTCCCGAGCGGATCGTTTCAGGCACCCTTGGAGCTCATCCCCCGTCTGACCGATGAGCACGAGAAGATCGAGCGTTGGCTCGCTGAGTACGAACACGCGGCGCCTGCTCGCCAGCGCGAGATCCGTAGCCTCATTCAGAAGGCGCGCTTGCGCCTCCTCGCCGCGCAGGTCGGCCCGCAGCGGCGCAGCAGCCACGGCAGCCTCGCGAGCCGAGCGATGCGCGCCCGCCGCGCTGCGGCCGAGGGCGGGCACGTTGCGCGCGCCCGTCCGCCCGACGCGATAGACTGCCGGCACGCACAGCGCACGCACGTTGCCTCGATAGCCCACCCGCGCACCACACGAGCGCGGATGGCTCCGAGCGACCCGCGCGCCCGGCCGGGTACGCCCGCGCCAGCCGCGCGTCCCTCGGACTCCGGCGGAGCGCACCCCTGCCGCCGAGCGTCCCCAGCCGCGACGTCCAGTGCTGTCGGCGCCGCTCGGCAAGCCGTTCCGAGGCCGGCCGCCGTCCCTCGATATGATGGCTACAGCTTCTGGCGAAGGAGATCGGTCACGCACCGCGCCGTTGTCCTGCTGGTCACATGCTCGCTGGCAGCGCTGAGCGCTGCCTGCGGCGCCGAGCAGGCCCCGCCGGGCGCGGTGCACCTGCTGACCGCCGACGGGCCCGTCGACCGCGTGCTCATCCGCTACATCGAGCGTGGCCTGGACCGGGCGGAGCGCGAGGGGGCAGCCGCCGTCCTCGTCCGCGTCGACACGCCGGGCGGCGAGCTCGACGCGATGCGCGACGTCGCCGGCCGGATCGAGCGCGCCCGGCTTCCCGTCGTCACGTACGTGGCGCCGCCGGGCGCGCGCGCCGCCTCGGCCGGAACGTTCATCGTGATGGCCGGCCACGTCGCCGCGATGGCGCCCGGCACCACCATCGGCGCCGCGACACCCATCACCGTCACCGGCGACGACGTGCCCGGCGCGCTGGGCGCGAAGGTGCGCAACGACACCGCAGCCTTCGCGCGCAGCGTGGCCGAGCTGCGCGGCCGCAACGCCACCTGGGCGGAGCAAGCGGTACGCGAGGCCGTCTCCGCATCGGCGGCGGAGGCAGCCGCCCTGGGCGTCGTTGACCTCGTCGCAGAAGACATCCCTGCGCTCCTTGCCGCCGTCGAGGGGCGGACAGCCGGGCTCGGCGCCGGGGCGCAGCGGACGATCACCGTGCAGGGCGCGCCGCTCGTGCGGACCGATCTCAACGCGTACGAGCGCGTGCTGCGCGTGCTCGGCGATCCGCTCGTCGTGACGCTCTTGCTGCTGCTCGGCATCGCCCTCGTGACGATCGAGCTGCATGCGCCGGGGCTCTTCGTACCCGGAGCGCTGGGCGCGCTCGTGCTGCTGGTCGCGCTGGTCGGCGTGGGCACGCTGCTCCCGGAGCAGGCCGCCGTCGCCCTGCTCGTGCTCGGAGGGGTGCTCGGCGTACTCGAGCTGTTCCTGCCGGGGGGCGTGCTCGGGACCATCGCCGCGCTCGCGATCCTGCTCGGCCTGGCGACGTTCCTCGCGCAGGGGTCGACCGAGCCCGACCTGCGCTTCGCGCTGACGGTGGCCGCGATCGTGCTCACCACGCTTGCGCTGCTCGTCGGCGGGGCGATGGCGCTCCTCGCGCGCCGCTACATCGCGCCGACCGAGCGCACCGGCGGCGCCCGGCTCTAGCCGCGCTAGGCGCCGCCGCGCGCCGCGCTGTCATCGCCGCGCCGGACGCCGCTGAGCGTGGCCGCGAGCGGCGTGGCCAGCGCGGCCAGGTCCATCGGGATGATCCACTTCGTCGATGCACCGGCGCCGAGCTGCTTGAGCATGTCGAGGTACTGCAACCCCATCGTGTTCGCGTCGATCGTGCGCGCCGTCTGGTAGATGCGCTCGAGACCAATCGAGAAGCCCTCGGCGCCGAGGATCGCGGCCTGCCGGTGCCCCTCGGCGCGCAAGATCGCCGCCTCCCGTGCGCCCTCGGCCTCGAGGATCGCCGCCTGCTTCGCCCCCTCGGCGACGTTGATCGCCGACTGGCGTTGGCCCTCGGACTCGGTAATCTGCGCGCGCTTCGTGCGATCGGCCGTCAGCAGCCGCGTCATCGCCGCCTGGATGTCCTGCTGCGGCTGGATCTCACGGATCTCGACGTTGTTCACCTGCACACCCCAGCGGACCGTCTCCGTCGCGAGCTTGACCTTGAGGCGCTCGTTGATCTCGTCGCGTTTGGCCAGCACCTCTTCCACCGTGATGTCGCCGATCACCGAACGCAGCGTCGTCGTCGCGAGGTTGCGCACCGCGGCCACGAAATTCTGCACGTTGATGATCGCCGCCTCACCATCGACGACCTGCATGTAGACCACAAAGTCCACGTCGACGAGCGCGTTGTCCTTCGTGATCGAGCGCTGCGCCGGTTCGTCGAGCACACGCTCGCGCATGTCGACCCGCTCGCCGCGATCGATGAACGGCAGCAGGATCATGAGCCCGGGCCCGCGCGTGCCGAGGTAGCGGCCGAGCCGGAACACGACGGCGCGCTCGTACTGCCTGACCACGCTGACGAAGAACATGCGCTCACCCCCCTCGCTCCCGGCGCCGCGTCGAATATATGAAGCACAGCCCAATCGCGCGACGTCGCCCCCCGCCCGAGTGTACGCGCAGGCAAGCCGCGGACGTCGTGACCGCGACTGTCACCGCGCCTAACCCCGCGAAGGTCGTGTCGCATATATGCAGGGCAGTCGAAATGGGCCTCGCGCCGCACCTCGAAGCGAGCGCGACCCAGCAAGGCTTGCTCTGTATCCTTGCTCCATGAGTACCCAGAGCGAATCGCCCCTCATGGGGAACGCGCAGCGCGGCCAGCGTTCAGGTCGTGGCCTGATCGCGCTCGTGATCTCGATGACGATACCGCTCGCGCTCGGCGCGGT